>JBGQJJ010000051.1:0-12560 GCA_041498955.1 Terriglobia bacterium | reverse complement strand
GGATGCTCCGAGCGCGGCTCGAAGCTCCTTAGTCTCTTCATTCAGCTTTTCAAATATTCCCTCCACGCGTTCCCAGTCAAAGCCGACTTGGGCGGCGCGGCGAGTGATTTGGTAGGCTTCAAGTAAAGCTGGAAGATTTCGAGGAACACCGTCGAGCGCTGATGGATCTGGATTTTGTGATTCTACCCCCTTCGGGAAGGATACCTGTTTCTCCTTGGCTTTTAGTTGCGCCCAGTTTTTGAGAACTTCACTCGAGGTTTCAGCCTTCACGTTGCCGAAGACGTGCGGGTGCCTGCGGACCATTTTGTCGTGGATGCCGGTGATGACGTCGGAAATGTCGAACGCGCCGGTTTCGCGGGCCATGTCCGCGTGGAACAGGACCTGTAGAAGGAGGTCGCCTAGTTCTTCCGCCAAATCCTGGGGGCTTCCCTTCTCGATGGCGTCGAGGACTTCGTAGGCCTCTTCGATCAGGTAGGTTCTTAGCGTCGCGTGGGTTTGCTCGCGATCCCAGGGACAACCGCCAGGGGCTCGCAAGCGGGCCTGGACGGCGACTAGGTCTTCAAAGAGTTTGCCGATGCGCTTTGATGGGGACTTTGCGGGGGTGATCCCGATTCTTGCGATTTGTCGGCGCGCAGACTTCGATCCGGTTATTTGTCGAGGCTTTGTGCGCTTCGAGATCTTCTTGAGTTTCGATCGAGTGGGAGACACGGCGGCTCGTAGACTCCTCAGTTGAAGGGAAACTTTACGGCACGTGCCGACAATTCACAAGGGGTGCCTCCCGAATGCGATTGATTGACCTCTTGTGGCGAGCAGCGTGTATCGCCCCTGACGGGGCTTGCCTCTCTTGCGGTAGAAGTTTTCCCACCACTTCCGTGGTGGGCTACGGTCTGTCGTCCCTTCGGGACTTGAGTCGACTGGCTCTTGGGCGGCTAGCAATGTGTTGAAATGGGATGAGCTCGGCGCAACGTCCGCAAGGAAAAGTCTCCCGCACGCGGGGCAGCCCTTGTGAGCCTGTATGTTGCGATGCTAAACTGCTCGTTCCATATACGTGAAGTGGAACGATTCATTGAGGGAGATTCCGTTGTCCGAATCCAAACAAGACGAAAGTTTTAAGGTTGTAGACCGCAGGCTATTCACACCGGAGGGAGAATTCCGCAAAGAGGTTGCGGAGCAGCAGGATCGCGAGCGCGATCATGCGCAGGCAATCGGGCCGGTCGGCGCGACAGGAGCCTCCGGCACGACAGGGCCGCCCAGCGCTGGCACGATTGCCGGAAAGCCTGCGACGCCGGATGCGGTCCCTGCGGCAGCGCCGGCGGCAGATGCGCCGAAGCGATCTCCTGTGTTTGAAAACTTGATTCGCTCGCTTGGGCAGAACGCCGCGATGCTGCTCGGGGGTTACGCAGACCCGCGCACGGGGCAGCCGGTACTGGACCTCGAAGGCGCGCGCGAGATGATCGACATGCTGGACGTTCTTCGAGAGAAGACGCATGGGAATCTTGCGCCGGAAGAGGATACGCTCCTTCTCGATGTCCTTGGGAACTTGAAACTTGCTTTCATGGAAATGGCGAAAGCCGCGGCGAAGCAAGAAAAGGCCCAGTCCCAGCCTTGATCGAGGATCCGCCCTGCCCGCAACACCTCATTCCGTACTCGAGCTTACGGTGCTTGGTTCCGGCACGTCCATGGGAGTGCCCACCCTTACGTGCCATTGCCGGGTCTGCTCCTCCAAGGATCCGCGCGACAAACGTCTGCGCCCTTCGATCCTCTTGATCCACAACGGACAGACAGCCGTGATCGACACGACTCCCGATTTCCGGTTTCAGGCCATGCGCGCTGGGTTGGAGCGGCTGGACGCGATTCTTTTCACGCACGCGCACGCCGATCACATCCTCGGGTTTGACGACATACGGCCATTTAATTTGCGCCAGAAATCCGCGCTCCCGGTGTACGCATCGCCCGAAACCATTACCACGCTGAAGAAAACTTTCTCGTACGTGTTTGAGGAATCGCCGGCAATCAGCACCATCCCGCAAGTCACGCTGCATCCGATCGATGGGCCGTTCGAGGTGATTGGAACGCGGATCGTGCCGGTTCCGGCGCGGCATGGAGATATCGGCGTGCTCGGTTTTCGTTTCGGCGGCGCGGCGTACCTCACCGATTTCAGCGTCATTCCGGAATCCTCCAAAGCGCTGCTTGCGGATCTGGACGATCTGATTCTCGATGCGCTGCGCGATGTGCCGCACCCGATGCATCAAACGGTCGAGCAAGCGCTTGCCGTCATCCGCGAACTGAAACCGCGCCGCGCCTGGTTCACGCACATCGCGCATGAACTGCCGCATGCCGAAACGATTGCGCGCTTGATCGACGCGGGATACCCCAATGTTTCCCTGGCCTACGATGGACTTCAATTTGAGGTTCGGGTCTGATGGCTTTTTTGGTTTTCAATTCCGTCGAGGAGTGGGCGGCGCATTCCGGTGACGCGCGGCGCACGGCCGTTACGGTCGGAAATTTTGACGGGCTTCATCTGGGGCACCAGAAAATTCTGCAGTCGGTGCGGGAACACGCTCGCGGCGCCGGGCAGCGCGCCGCGGTCGTTACTTTCGATCCGCATCCGATGCGCGTGCTGCGGCCCGATCGCGCGCCGCTGATGATTCAGACGCTTTCGCAGCGGCTTGCCGGGTTTGAACAGATGGGGCTGGACGCGGCGCTGGTGTTGCGGTTTGACCGCGCGCTGTCCCTCGTTTCGCCCGAAGAGTTCATCGAACAGATTCTTGTTGGGGGACTGCGCGCCGGCGCCATTTTGGTCGGCGCGAATTTCCGGTTTGGGCATCGTGGCGCGGGGGATGTGCGGCTGCTGTCCGAGTTTGGCAAGCGCGCCGGCTTTGACGTCGAAATTGTTTCGCCCGTCGAAGTTGGCGGACAGATTGTTTCGAGCACGGCCATTCGCGGCGCGGTTGCGGGCGGCGATGTCGCCGGGGCAATTCCGCTCTTGGGGAGGGCGTTTTCGCTCACAGGCGAGATTCGCGCCGGGGCCGGGCGCGGGCGGACCATTCTCTTCCCTACTCTCAACATGGCGCCCGAACAGGAACTGCTGCCGAAGCTCGGCGTGTATGCGACGGAATGCGTCGTGGGCGGGAAACTGTATACGTCGGTGACGAACGTGGGGACGCGGCCCACGTTTAATGGAGCGGGCGTCACGGTCGAGAGCCATGTGTTTGGATTCAGCGAGAATCTCTCGGGCGGAGCGATGGAAGTTCGCTTCCATATGCGGATTCGCGACGAGCAGAAGTTTTCAGGGGCTGACGCGTTGCGCGCGCAGATCGCGCGCGATATCGAGGCGGCGCGGAAATTCTTTTCGGAACGGACTTTGGCGGGGCATTCCTCGCGCGATTGATGGGCAAAGGTTTTTGGAAACGGAATGGGACCCGGACGCGGCGTCGCGCCTCGATCCGAACTCCAATGGCAATGCCCAAGTAAGGCATTTGAAATCTCAAATTTGAGATTTGAAATTCGAAAATTCAAATTGGCGGGCTGAGATTTAGATTTGAAATCTGAGATTTATGGAATTGATTTTTATTTCCAATCTGAAATTTGAGATTTGAGACTCGTAGGATTATTTTTTTCTGCACTTTTCGCAGTAGCCGCCGACTTCGGTGCGCGCCGTCGTGATGTCGATGCCGCAGTCTCTTTCGATTTGTTTTTTCAGCTTTTCGTAGAGTTCAGACTCGAACTCGCGGACGGTTCCGCATTTCAGGCAGGCCACGTGGATGTGGTCGCGGGCGCCGTGGCTTTCGTAGAAGTGCTGGTCGCCGCGCAGGTGGAGCAGGTCAAGCTCGTCAATCAGGCCGTTGCGTTTGAGCAGATCGATGGTGCGGTAGACGGTCACGCGATGGACGCGGGGATCGAGCTTTTGGGCGCGATCGAGAATGGCGCCGGCGTCGAGATGGCGCTCGGCGTTGTCCATCACTTCGAGCAGTACTTTTCGCTGGCGCGTCAGGCGCACGCCGCGCTTGGTGAGAGCCGCCTGCAAGCGGCCGGGGCGCTGATGGGCGTTAATTCGCTCGCCGGTGGAGACTCGATGTGCCGTGGTGGGCATGATTCGGTCCGGGGTGCCGCGTCAATTCAAAAATTATTTTTCACGCTTCGGGCAAAACATTCCGCTTTTTGTAGCGCCCGCCTTCAGGCGGGCACTCTACGTTCAACCATATGCTCGCCTGAAGGCGAGCGCTACAGAGTCTGGCCCCTGGCCGTCACACAGATTCTAGAGCCGTTGTTTTTCCGCCCTCTGTGTGTCGCGGCTGAATCCGCAGGGCTCAAAAACCAATTGTAAGAAAGCCACTAGTGATGCGGGATTAGCCGCAGAACGTCATTGTACATAACGATGGCGAAGACCAGCAACAGGAACACCATGCTGACGGTGACGAAGCGCTCCTTCACGCGCACGCTGAGGTCCCGGCGGATCGTTCCTTCAATGAAGAGCATCAGGATGTGGCCGCCGTCCAAAGGCGGAATCGGCAGCAGGTTCAAAACCGCCAGATTTACTCCAATCATGGCCATCAAGGAAAACAGTTCCGCAATTCCCTGCTTGGCAGCCCGGCCGGACTCTCGCGCTATGCCAAGCGGGCCCTCGAGCTGTTTCAGGGAAATGTTGCCGCGGAACAGTTCGACCACGACGTAGGAAACTTGACGGGCCATGAGGGCGTTCATTCCGACCGACTCGACAATTGCTGCGCCGAAGGAAAGACGCCGGTCCACCAAGTCTCCGGTGCGCAAAACGCCGATCTGCCATCGCGGGACGCCGTTGGTCACGCTGACCTGTTGCGGACGGATCTGGATATGGAGCGTCCGATCGCCTCGCTGGACTTCTAAGTCCAGGGGCTGCGATTGGGATTTGTCGACGATGGGCGGAAATTCCGCGCCGTTGGCGAGCGCAAATCCATTGACCTTCATAATCACGTCGCCCGCCAGCAAGCCGCTTCGCTCCGCCGGCGTTCCGGGACTCACGGCGCTGACGATAAGGTGATCCTGCGGATAGCCGAACACTTCCTCGACGGATTGCGCGGCCGGAACGGAAAAAGAAAGCTGCTGGCCATCGCGGTCCACCGCGATGGAAAGCGTGTGACCGGGCAATGTGGACATCAGCTCGAGCTGCGCGCGATCCCAGGTTGGATTGCTCACGCCGTTCACCGAGGTGATGCGATCTCCCGGCAAGAGCCCGGCCTTTTGCGCGGCGGAATCCTGCAGAACGCCGACAAGAACCATCGTGCGGTCCAAAAACGCGGGCTGCTTGCTGCCGCGCATGTAAATTCCGGCGACGAGAATCACCGACAGGACGATGTTCATCGCCGGCCCGGCCAGGGCGATCAGAACGCGCTGCCATCGGGGCTTGGACAAAAACTCGTCGGGGTCCCCCTTGCGGTCTTCCATCGGGTTGTCGCCGGCCATTTTCACGTAGCCGCCCAGGGGCAGCGCGCTCACGCGGTAATCGGTGTCGCCGCGTTTGAATCCCCAGAGGCGCGTGCCGAATCCGATGGAAAAAATCTCGACGCGCACGCCAAAGGATTTGGCAACGATGAAATGTCCCCACTCGTGCACGAGGACCATGATGCCGAGAACAATCGAAACGGAAACTAACATCACAAGGATATCCGACACGGTTCTTCTCTCCCAGACTAGAAAGTAAAAATTCTAGCAGCCAACCTCAGAATGGCCAGCCACTCAAACTCGATTGGACTTCAGGGGCTAAAGCCCTAGATTTTCAGGCGACTGAAAGTCGCGGCTCAAGCCGCGACCCACAAGTCCCACCTACGAGATAACTTCCAGTTAGGCAACCGCGGTGCGCGCGGCCTTGCGTTCGACTTCTTCCCGAGCCAGGCGTCGCGCTTCGGAGTCGGCTGCCAGCACGTCGCCGATCACGGACATCTTGATCTTGTGAGTCCGCGTAAGCACTCGCTCGATGACTTCCGCAATGCCCGAGAACGGAATCCTGCGTTCGAGAAAGGCTTCGACGGCCACTTCGTCCGCCGCGTTGAAGACGCACGGATAGGCGCCCTTCTTGCGCAGCGCCTCGCGCGCCAGACGAAGGCAAGGAAACCTGCGGGTCGAAACCTTTTCGAAATCCAAGCGGCGCAGCTTGCCCCAGTCCAATGCCAGTTCGTTAGATGCGGCCCGCTCCGGGTAGGTTAGCGCATATTGGATGGGCATGCGCATATCCGTTGGGCCGAGTTGCGCCAAGATGGACCCGTCCACATATTCGACCAGGGAATGAATGGTGGATTGAGGGTGGATGACCACGTCGATCTGGTCCGGGCGCATGTCGAAGAGCCAATGCGCCTCAATGACCTCAAAGCCTTTGTTCACAAGCGTCGCTGAGTCGATTGTGATCCGGCGGCCCATGCGCCAATTCGGGTGCGCCAGGGCTTGCTCCGGCGTGGCCGCGGCCATTTCGGCGAGGGGAGTCTTTCGAAACGGGCCGCCCGAAGCGGTCAGAATGAGCCGCTTGACTTCGGCGCGCCTCCCGGCGCGCAGACACTGATGGATCGCGTTGTGCTCGCTATCGACTGGGAGCAATTCGACATTAGCCTGTCGGGCGGCGGCCATCACGATTTCACCGGCCGCGACGAGGACTTCTTTATTGGAAAGAGCGACTTGCTTTCCGGCTTTTACGGCGGCGTATGTGGCTTCGAGGCCCACAACGCCGACTGCGGCGGAAACCAGCGTCGCGGCAGCAGAGTGAGTTGCGACGGCAATCAAGCCGGCCGAACCGTGCTGGATGTCCGGCAATTTCGCGATATTCGCTGCTCGGAGGCGTTCCCCGAGATTTACTGCCACCGCCGGGGTCGCAACAGAAACCAGTTCCGGATGATGAAGGATGATTTGCCGGGTCAGCTCCTCGACGTTATTTCCCGCGGCCAGCGCCACGACTCCGAACCGTTCTGGCATGGCTTCCACGACGGCAAGGGTTTGGCGCCCGATAGATCCGGTCGAGCCGAGAATGGCAATTTGCTTCAAATCAGGGCGCTCCGATTTCCGGCGGGATTCCCTTCCGGCTTCAGGGTAAAGAAGTAGAGCCCGCAGCCGTCCGTTAGTACTTCTTCAAAACGACCCATTCGAAATAGTACCAGACTGCGGGGGCTGCGAGGATGAGGGCGTCAATCCTGTCGAGCATTCCTCCGTGCCCCGGAATCATCGTGCCGGAATCCTTGACGCCGGCGTTGCGCTTCCATGCCGACTCGAAGAGATCGCTCACTTGTCCCGCGATGCTGCCGAGGGCAGCCATGGCCAGCATGTGCGCGGGCGGAATTCTGCCCCAGTAACCGAATACGGCTGCCACAAATAGGGCCCCGAGAAAATTCGCGGCCGCGCCTTCCCAGGTCTTGTTTGGGCTGGTCTGCGGGGCCATCTTCCAGCGGCCGATTCCGCGGCCTACAAAATACGCTGCCGTATCCCCCACCCAAACCAGGACCACGGTGAAAAGCAGAAGCCGCGAGCCCAATACATCGACGCCGTGGAGGCGGACGACGGCGCTGAACGGAAGCACGATGAATAAGAGTCCGGCGGAGCTTACCGAAATGGATGGCAATACCTCGGTGAGCGACCGCGGGCTGGCCAAGGCGATACCGGCAATGCCAAGAACGAATCCGAACAGGATCAATTCCAGGGTGATCCGAGGTGAGCGGTCCAGCAGATCGCCCAAACGAATAATGCTGGCCATGCGCGAGGCATACCATTGCTGGGCGACGATTCCGGCGGCCGCGAGGCACGTCCAGAGGCGGTACGCTTGAAATCCTAGACGCGCCGCGATGGAAAAAAATTCCAGCAATGCAGCAATCGCGACGAAGGCCGACACAATCGCGATCAGCCAGGTAGGTCCCCACCAGATCGCCGCGACCACTACAGGAATCAGGATCGCTGCTGACAGCACGCGCAGGCCTGTACCGGAATTCATGTGGTCCTTTCTTTTCTCCGATGGGCCATCAGGAGATTGGGATCAACGTCGTGAAGGGTATTGTACAATTGCAGCTCGCGTTAACACTGTGTGTCGCCCCTACCGGGGCTCGATCGTCTTGGATTCGGCGTTTCCCACCGCTTCCGCAGTGGGCTACGGTCTGGCGTCCCTCCGGGACTTCCGGAGGGAGGAAACTGGCGCGCCATACATTGTGACGAAATCGGGTTCGGTAGCTTCTACCACTTTCTCGCAATGTGAGAATGAATTCCCGAAGAATAAAATCGTGTGTGCCGCGTTAAGAAACGAGTCCACTCGGGATAAATTGCAATAGACCGGCGCGCCGGAAAGGAAGGTCCGGGCGCGAGGCTGCGTCAGGCCATGACGCGGCGGCGCGCTTCCGCCAGGCCGCCGTAACGGCGCTCGCGTTTTTGAAAATCCAGCAGGGCCTTGTAAAGCTGCGCACGGTTGAAATCGGGCCACAGGGTCTCAGTGACGTAGATTTCGGCGTAGGCGATTTGCCAGAGCAGAAAATTACTGACGCGCATTTCTCCGCTGGTGCGAATCAGCAGGTCGGGATCGGGCAATCCGGCCGTGTAGAGATGCTGCGAAATCAATTCCTCATCCACGCGGGCGTTTGCGAGTCCGTTGTTGCGGACGCGGTCGAGGATGCGATTAAAGGCGTCCACCAGTTCGGCGCGGCCTCCGTAGTTGAGGGCCACCGCCAGCTTCATGCCGGTGTTCCCTGCTGTCAGTTCCATCGCGCGATCGATGTCCGCGCGGACTTCCTGCGGCAACTGATCGGAACGGCCGATCACCAGCATGCGGATGTTGTTACGATGAATGGTGGGAAGTTCCTTGCGCAAATATTCGCGAAGCAGGCGCATCAGAAAATCAATTTCCGCTTTGGGGCGGCGCCAGTTTTCCATGGAAAAAGCGTACAGCGTCAAGGCGGGAATTCCGAGCCTGGCGCAGGTTTCAATCACCGTGCGAGCCGATTGGACTCCTGCCCTGTGACCGGCCACACGCGGCAAGTGGCGCCTTTGCGCCCAGCGGCCGTTTCCATCCATGATGACGGCAATATGCTGAGGGAGCAGGGCCGCATCCAGTTCAAGGAGCAGCCGCTCTTCAGCAAGGTCCGAGGGTTTGAGCGATTCCGGTGCTTTCACGCGACTATTCCCGCGAATTCCGTGTAGTGGACAGAGGCTGTTTCGCGAGCATCTTGAAAAGCTAACATAGGGAATCTCACGGCGCAACACGGCACACGTAACCATCTCGGCAAATCGGCAACGGCGCTTCAACAGGAATGCTGCAAGCGCGTGGCTTGGCAAGGCCCTTGGTAGCGCAGGCTTCCGCCAGCGGGTTTTGATCCTTGTAAGGACGAACCCCCGCAGGCTGGAAGCCTGCGCTACTTGAGCCGGGAACATATTGGGTTCGCACTTAGATGTGAGGCGGGAATTTTATCCGGACGTTCCCGGCAGGCCGGCGGGGTGAAGGATGGTCACGTAGACCAGGACGAGGGTGAGGATGATTACGGCGACGGCGGTGACCCAGGCGACGACGTTAAATGTGGAAGTGTTGACGAAGTCGCCCATCAAATCGCGGCGATTGATGAGCAGCAGCATGAAAATGAGGACGACCGGAAGCCACACGCCGTTGCCGACCTGAGAAAGGATCAGGATTTTTTGCAGCGGGGCATGAGGGATCAGGATGACCGCGGCGCCCACGACGATCATTCCCGTGTAGAGGCTGTAAAAAATGGGCGCGTCGTTGAATTTGTGGTCGATGCCCGCTTCAAATCCCATGCCTTCGCAGATCACGTGAGCCGTGGAGAGCGGGAGGATGGAAGCGGCGAACAAGGACGCGTTCAACAGGCCAAACGCGAAGAGCATCGCGGCCCCTTTCCCGGCGAGGGGAACGAGGGCCTGGGCCGCGTCTCCGGCGTTGTTAATGACATGATGGCCCGTCACGAATAACGTTGCACCGGTGCAAACGATGATGAAGAAGACGATCACCATGCAGCTGACGCTGCCAAAGAGCACGTCCATGCGTGCCTGGCCATACTGGCGGGCGGAAACGCGCTTTTCCACAAAGCTTGCCTGCATGTAGAAAAATTGCCATGGTGCGATCGTGGTGCCGATCAGCGCAGTCAGCATGAGGAGATAGCCGGCGTCGAGGTGCATCGTGGGAATCACGGTGCTTCGTGCCGCGAGGAGCCAATCCGGTTTGGCGAGAATGGCGGACAAAACATACGAAAGATAGAGAACACACGCCGCCAGAAATATCTTTTCGACCTGGCGCGAAGTTCCCCGGAGGACGAGGATCCAGACGGCCACGGCGGCCAGCGGCACGGAGATGTACTTGGAAATGTGAAAGAGCTGCATGGAGGCCGCCACGCCGGCAAATTCGGCGCAGACGTTGCCCATGTCCACAACCAGGCCTGCAAGGATCAGAAAAAAAGTCGGCCGGAAACCGAACTCTTCGCGGATGAGATCGGAAAGTCCCTTGCCCGTGACGACGCCCATGCGGGCGCACATCTCCTCGGTGACGTAGAGGGCGATCGTCATGGGAATGAGCGACCAGAGCAGCGCATAGCCGTACATCGCGCCGGCTTGCGAATACACCGAGATTCCGCCGGCATCGTTGTCGACGTTGGAGGTGATGACGCCAGGGCCGACCACGGCGAGAAAGAGGATAAGCCGGCGGCGCCAGAAGCGTGTCCGCCTGCCCCAACCCGACAATCGAACGCGCCACGGCTCAGTCCAGCCGGGGATAAGCTTCCACCGCGTTATCAGCGGAGAAATTTCCGGCGCTTGTTTTTCGTCTTCGGGTTTTCCAAGGACTGCCATGGGTCGAAACCTTTGCGCGTCCGCCACCGCGGATGGGCGCCATATCGCCAGAACCTTTCGCGCGTCCCACATGTGGGACAGGCATTAGCTCATCAACGGTGCCGGATACGCGAGACGACGTCATCCACTTCAATCGCCCCAATGGGCCGGCCGAGCGCGTCGACGACGGCCAGGCTGTGCAGATTGTATTTGTCGAACAGTTCAAACACTTCCTTGACGTGCGCGTCCG
Source organism: Terriglobia bacterium (assembly GCA_041498955.1). Taxonomy (GTDB): domain Bacteria; phylum Acidobacteriota; class Terriglobia; order Acidiferrales; family UBA7541; genus Palsa-360. Next base: position 1,540 of record JBGQJJ010000051.1, on the reverse strand, counting down.
GGGGAATCGAAAGCAAAGGCTCCATCTTCAGGTTTCCCATGCGTTCCTCAGGCGCCGCGAACAACAAGCGTCCCAAAGAGACGGCGCCGGAGAATTTCGCTTCCCGGTCGATCAGAAACACGGTATCGAGGCGCTCGAGGTCCACGTCCATTTCCCGAATCCAGGCGACGACCTCGTCGCGCGTGGCCGCCTCGCCAACGTAAATGAAGTCGGTGTTCATCATTCCGCCGGCGGAGTTTTCCTCAAATTTAAGCAACTCCCGCACTTCGCGCGCTTCCTCGCCGGGCATCTCGCTCAGGACGTCGCGCGACCTTTCCGGCGTCATGTCCGCGATCACGTCGGCTACCTGGTCGGGGTCCATTTCCTCGAGAATGTCGGCGGCTTTCTGCGGCGCCAGCGTTTCGACGATCTGGGTGGTCAGGCGCTTGTCCAGCTCGGCCAGAGCTTCGGCGGCGGTCTCTTCATCGAGCGAGGCGATGATCGATTGGCGCTCGAACGGCGACAAGGCTTCCATGATGTCAGCCAGGTCGGCGGGATGCATGCGTTCGAGCTTCTGGTGAGTGATGCGGAGCTTTACGCGGCGCAAGGGGTCCGTCTCGATCAGGTTGACGAATTCCCAGGGAATGACGCGCGTGGGCAGCTTGGTCGCCAGCCCTTGCACCAAGCCGGGGGAGGCAATTCCATGCAGGAGACGGCGGGCGGCGCCCGTCAAGCCCACGTCCACCTGTGTGACGCGCAGTTCGACGGTGCCGTTGACGCGCTGTTCGGCCAGATCAATGTCATTCACGCGCACGACTTTTCGGCCGCTGGTATCGATAATTTGCTGGTCGAGCAAGTCCTTGCGCATGGCCAGCCACGCTTCATTGGGCTGGTAATGTTCGAGGTCCTTCTCTTCCACATTCAGGCGGATCACGCCGGGGGCGACAAAAGCGATGTGATCGTAACGCACGATCAGGGGAAGAAATTTACCCCGGCCAAGGAGGACTCGGGCCACACGGTTGGACTGGTCGGCGGGCTCGATGAACAATTCGTTGACCTGGCCGACGAAATGGCCGTCGCGATCGTAAGCTTCGCCGCCCAGCAGATCGGTAGCGTGCAGCATTTTGCCTCCTTTCCCAAACCCTCGGGCCGTGAACCGCTCCAACCCCGGGGCTTGTCCTTAATTACGATATGAAGGGCACTGTTTCTAGAGCCAATTCGAGCAGTTCGGGGCTGGCTAGCCAGCGGCTAAAGCCGCAGCGTTATGCTGACTTTACGTCACGGCTGAAGCCGTGACCCACAAACCACTTTTGTGTCGTCATCCAATCCGTAAAACTTGAAGCCGCACCAATTCACGCAAATGGCTGCCCGCGGCGGGATCGTTGTGATTTGAAACCCGCAACCAGGGTGAAGCCCGGCCGCGGGTGGCGGAAAAATCCGGGTCTACCCGAGGCCTTTACTGGCCACTTTCGAAGCACGGCGGAATTGCTTTTCGGCATCGGTGTGCCGGGTCATTTCGGAACATCGTGCCGCCGATCGATTCCTACTCGGAAAAGGTTCT
>JBGQJJ010000050.1:0-12684 GCA_041498955.1 Terriglobia bacterium | reverse complement strand
GGTCATCGGTCTCGAAGTCCACGTGCAACTGAAGACCTTGACCAAGGCCTTCTGCGCCTGCTCGACGCGCTTCGGCGACCCGCCGAATTCGAACACTTGCCCCGTCTGCCTGGGATTGCCGGGCGCATTGCCGGTGCTCAACAAGCGCGCGGTCGAGCTAGGCATCCGCGCGGCCCTGGCGCTGCATCTAAATGTGCAGGAATTCTCCCGCTTCGCCCGAAAAAACTATTTTTATCCCGACCTGCCCAAAGGCTACCAGATTTCGATGTACGAATTGCCGCTGGCCACGGCCGGCTACCTCGAGATCGAGCACGACGGCCAGATCAAGCGCATCGGCATCACCCGATTGCACCTCGAAGACGACGCCGCGAAGAATTTGCACGAAGGATTTCCCGATTCGGCGGAAAAAAGTTACGTCGATTACAACCGCGGCGGCACGCCCCTCGCGGAAATTGTGTCCGAGCCGGACCTGCGCTCGCCGACGGAAGCCCATGCGTATCTGACCGCGCTCAAGGAAGTGATGCTGTACACCGAAGTGAGCGACTGCAACATGGAAGAAGGCTCGCTGCGCTGCGACGCGAACGTCAGCGTGCGCCGGCGCGGCGCGGAGAAATTCGGCACCAAGGCCGAAGTGAAAAATCTCAATTCCTTCCGCTATCTGCAGCGCGCGCTCGAATACGAGATCGAGCGGCAAATCGGCGTCCTCGAATCCGGCGGAAAGATCAATCAGGAAACGCGCCTCTGGAACGTGGCGGCGGGGCGCACCGATCCCATGCGCTCGAAGGAATTCGCGCACGACTACCGCTATTTTCCCGAGCCGGACCTGCTGCCCGTGCGCGTCGCCGCCGCGTGGCGCGACGAAATCGCGCGCTCGATGCCCGAGCTGCCGGAAGCGAAACGCAAGCGCTTCGTGCGGGAGCATGGCGTCACCCCTTATGACGCCGGGGTGCTGGCGTCGACGCGGGAGCTCGCGGATTATTTTGAAGACGTGGCCCGCGCGGGCGCGCCAGGGAAATCCGCGGCCAACTGGATTCAGGTCGAGTTGCTGCGCCAATTGAAAGATGCGGGAAAAGAAATCACGGAAAGCCCTGTGCCGCCCGCGGAACTCGCGGCGCTGATTGCCAAGGTCGAAAGCGGCGAAATCAACGCGGCGACGGGCAAGAAAGTGTTTGCACGGATGTTTGAGACGGGCAAGCCCGCGGCGGAAATCATCGCGGCGGAAGGATTCGCGCAAGTCAGCGACACGGGCGAGATCGAGCGATGGTGCCGCGAAGTCATCGAAAAGAATCCGGACAATCTGGCGAAGTATCGCGCCGGCAACGAGGGAGTATTCAAGTTCTTCGTCGGCCAGGTGATGCGCGCCTCGCGCGGGCAGGCCAATCCGCAAACCGTGAATGACACGCTCAAGCGCCTGCTTGCATGAAGGTTTTGTAGCACAGGCATCCGCCGCGGCGGACCTGTGCGGGTTTTGCGATCGACATTGGGTGGGTAGCCTGTACGTGCAGCTTACAAAACCACACAGGCAAGAGTGCCTGTGCTACTCGAAATCTCACGTTGAATAGCGGATTCTCGAAGGAGCAACTCCATGTTGAAGGAAGGCGATCCTGGCCCGGCGTTCCGGCTTGCCGCCGACGACGGCCGCGAAATTTCTCTGAAGGATTTGCGCGGCAAACATGTCGCGCTCTATTTTTATCCCAAGGCCAGCACGCCCGGCTGCACCACCGAAGCCATCGAGTTTCGCGAACTGAAGAGCGAATTCGACAAGCTCAACACCATCATCCTCGGCTGCAGCGCCGATTCGGTCGAGTCGCAGGCAAAATTCAAGGCCAAGCAGAAGCTGAATTTCCCGCTGCTGAGCGACCCCGACTTCACCGTGATTGAAGCGTATAACGCGCGCCGTATGAAAAGTTTTCTGGGGAAATCTTATTTGGGCATCGTGCGCAGCACGGTCCTGATCGGTCCCGACGGCAAGGTCGAGAAAATCTGGTCGACAGCCAAATCCAAGGGCCACGCCGCCGAAGTTGTGGAAGCGCTGAAAACGCTTCAGTAGGACAGGCTTCAGCCTGTCGGGTTTCGTCCTTGCAAGCTCTAAAACCCACAGGCTGAAGCCTGTGCCACTAAAAGCCCTCACAGCGTCGTATGAAACGCCCCTTCGCGTTCCTCAATCAACAGATTGTCGATCAGACGAACAGCGCCAATCCGCACGGCCAGCAACGCAAGACACACGCCGCGCAGCCGCGTCACCGGCTCGAGCGTTTCCGCGTCGACGAGTTCCACGTAATCCGGCTCGGCGAGTGGCTCGGTCCGGAGAGCCTCGCGCATCGCGGCCGTCAGGCGTAGCGCGTCGCGCTCCCCGCGCGAAATGGAAGCGCGCGCGCCGTCGAGCGCGCGGAAGAGAATTGTGGCGGCGCGGCGCTCCTCGGGATTCAAGTAGGCGTTGCGCGACGACATCGCCAGTCCATCCGGCTCCCGCACAATCGGGCACACCACAATTTCCGTATCCAGGTGCAAATCGCGCGCCATCTGCCGGATGATGCGCGCTTGCTGCGCGTCCTTGCGCCCGAAAAACGCCTTCTGCGGCTGAACGATTTCGAGCAGCTTCAACACGACGGTCGTGACGCCTCGAAAATGCCCTTGCCGCACTCGCCCTTCGAGGCGCTCCGAGAGGCCTTCGACATTCACCCAGGTGCGGAATCCCAGCGGATAAATTTCCGAGGACTCGGGCGCAAACAAATAATCGACGCCTGCGTTTTCCAGCTTCTTGCTGTCCGCCTCGAGAGCTCGCGGATATTTCTGGAAATCTTCGCTGGGGCCAAACTGCGTGGGATTCACGAAGATGGAAGCGATCACCGGTTGAGACTCGGCAAGAGCCGCGCGAACGAGCGACAGGTGCCCCGCGTGGAGCGCGCCCATAGTCGGCACGAAGCCGGTCGAGCGTCCTTCGGCGCGCGCCTGGCGCGCCACCTGTTTCATCCATTCGATGGTGTGGATAGTCTCCAAGGGGTGTAGTGGCACACGCTTCAGCCTGTGGGGGTTTCTGCCGAGCAAATCAAACCCCCACAGGCTGAAGCGTGTGCCACTTAAATCACGCGCGCGCCGCGGCCGCTTGCTCGCGATAGAACATGATCAAATCCGTGGAGACCGGTTTCACGCCGAGCTGCCGCAACATCGTGACCACTTGCCCGCGATGATAGCTGGCGTGGTTGGTGAGTTGGTGCAGGCTCTGCCACAGCGGATTGGAGAATTCATCGCCTGTAAAACCCTTGTAGCGGATGACTCGATCCAAATCCTGCTGGGTGAGCTTCGAGACGTAGTCGATATAGTACTGGTCCATTTCCTCCAGCTTGGCGCGGATGGAGGCGAGGTCGGGATACCCGGCTCCGGAAATAAGCGCGGAGGGAGAACGTCCCTGGAACCGCTCGTTCCACACCCACTCGGCGCCGTACAGGTGCGTGACCGTGTCGCGCACGGAACTGAAACTCGAGCCGAGATTGCGCGTGAATTGTTCGTTCGAGAGCGCGCCGCAGGCATCCAGCAGGCGGCGATCGGCCCAGGCATTGAATTGGAACAGGAAACGGATCAGTTCAGGCGTGACCATCGAAAATCCTCCGGCGTGGATTCTAATACATGTTTTTGGGATGCGTATTTATTTGCGCTGTGCAAAAAGCGCGCCAGCCTGCTCGGCGCGCGCATGGTACGACTCTTCGTCGGAAGGAAAAGATCCCTGCCGCACGTCGCGGCAATATTCCGCGGCCGCGCGGGAAATGATTTCTCCTGCATCGGCATAGCGCCGCGCGAATTTCGGTTTGTGGCCGAAGCTCAGTCCGACAAGATCGTGGATCACCAGAACCTGGCCGTCGCAATCCGGTCCCGCGCCGATCCCAATGGTGGGAATGCGAAGCTCGGCGGTGATTCGCGCCGCAAGCTCCCGTGGAATCGATTCGAGCACGATGGAAAATGCGCCCGCGGCTTCCACCGCCCGCGCATCGCGCAGAAGCTGCTCGCCCGCCTCCGCGGTCTTGCCTTGCACGCGGAACCCGCCGAACGCGTTTACCGATTGCGGCGTCAGGCCGATATGCCCCATCACGGGAATTTCGGCATCCACGATGCGCGCGATCAGCTCCAGGCGGCGCTCGCCGCCCTCGATCTTGACGGCCTCCGCGCCCGCTTCCTTCACGAAGCGCACGGCATTGCGCACTGCTTCCTTCGGATCATCGTGATAGCTGCCGTACGGCATGTCCGCCACCAGCAAGGCGTGCCGCGTGCCGCGCCGCACCGCCCGCGTGCAGTGCAGCATTTCTTCCATGGTGACCGGCAACGTGCTCTCGTATCCCAGCACCACCATCCCCAGCGAATCGCCGACGAGCAGAACGTCCACGCCCACTTCGTCAAGCAGCCGCGCCGTCGGATAGTCATACGCCGTCAGACACGTAATCTTTGCCAGCGAAGAATTTTGTGAGGAAACCCCAGACTTGCGTTCGAGGATGCTCGGCACGGTAATCTTACCGTTGCCTGCAGAAGGAACAACGCTCATAACCGCCTCCGGTGCCGCTCCCTGATCTCGGGATACAGCCCAGTAAATGAAATTCTAACAGAATTGGCGTCTGCAGGCTATCGATTCGTTTTGACTTGGTTGACAGTTCACTCGAATCAGCCTGGCCATCTGCGATTCCAACAAGACGTCTTGTTCCTCGCACCGAACACCGTGGTACGCTATGACCTTAGAAACTGAAAATTCTCCATTCCTCGGGTTCATAGGGTGTGGATTCGTCCGCGAGTATTGCGGATGAAATAAGGAGGCTCTTGCAATGAGAAACGCACAAGAAATCCTCAAGCAACCACTGCGATTTTATTGCGGGCTGGTGTTCCTTACCGCCATGCTGCTCAGCCTGCCTGTTGCGTGGGCGCAGTACCCGCTGCAATATCCTTCCAGTTCCCAGGTCACCAAGGACGGCACGGCGATTTTGGTCGAGGACTACGCGAATCCTCCGCTTTCGAGCGCGTTGGGAGATCACGCCTACCCGCCGCCCATCGATTACAAGGGAATGCTCGCGCGCGTGAACACGCTGCGCTCGGAGCCGTCCAACGCTCCTCTGGCGTCCACGCGGTTTTTCGTCGCTGACATGAATGGCAATCTCTATACCCTCGACAAAGCGACCCGCAAATTCACTTCGTACATCACTTTTCCGGAAATTTTTCCCAAGTACGCCACGGATCGATTCGGCTCCGGAATGTCCGCCATCGTCTTCGATCCGAATTACGCGAAAAACGGGAAATTCTATACCGTTCACGTGGAAGATCCCGCCAAGCCTGCCTCGGCCCAGCCGACGAACGCCAAAGCGCCAAATCTGAAACTGGATGGCTACGCGACGACTCCGGTGGTGAAACCGCCGGCAGGCGACAACCAGAACGAGTCGGTCCTCGTGGAATGGACAGACACCAACATCAAAAATTCCACGTTCGAGGGGACGGCGCGGGAAATTCTGCGCGTCGGCTTCAACAGCCAGATTCATCCCATGGGCGATCTTCTCTTCGATCCGCTCGCCAAGCCCGGCAGCGCGGACTACGGCAATCTCTACGTTTCCATGGGCGATGGCGGCTCGGGGGAGACTCCCGGCCCCATGCAAACAACTCCCCAGCTGCTCAGCGCCTTGCAAGGAAAAATCCTGCGCATCACGCCCGACCTCGCGTTGCGCCCGAACGACAAGCTCAGCGAAAACGGCCGCTACCGCATTCCCTCCACCGGGCCGGACGCGAATCCTTTCCTTTCCGTTGCCGGAGCGAGGGGAGAAATTTTCGCGTACGGATTTCGCAATCCGCACCGCCTGAATTGGGACGCCGTCACCAACACGCTGCTCGCGAACGACATTGGCCTACACTCCTGGGAAGAAGTAAATATCATCACCAAGGGTGGCAATTACGGCTACTCCCAGCGCGAAGGCGACGAAGTGCTGATCGTTCCCGGCGGAGGCAAGACCGGCACGCAATCGAACCCGCAGGTTTCGTTCCCCGGATCGGATCTTCTCACCGTGGAGGGGCTCGAGAAAGCGGTCGCGCCCATTTATCCCGTTGCCGTGTACAGCCACGAAGAGGGCGACTCGATCGGCAGCGGTTTTGTGTATCGCGGCAAGAAGATGCCGCAGATGGTTGGAAAATACATTTTCTCGGACATGACCACAGGCCGCCTGTTTTACACCGACCTCGCGGAAATGATTGCCGCTCACGGAGAACGCGGCAAGCAGGTCACGATTCACGAAATCCAGATCATGTACAAGAGCCCGTATGACGCTGCCGAAAAAGCCCCGGTAAAGCGGCGCATGTACGACATCGTTGCGGATGCGTATGCGTATGCGCACAAAGACGGCGTCGTTGATCCGGAAACGCATCAAGGCGTCTTGCCCGGAGCTGCCAACGCCACCGGCGGCTGGCGCGGCAAGAATTTCGTGACGGCCAAGCCCGATCCCTACGGCGTCGCATATGGCGGAGGCCGCGCGGATGTGCGCCTCTCGATGGGCGGCGACGGCGAAATCTATGTCCTGAGCAAGACCGACGGGATGATTCGCACCCTCGCAGCCGTGATTACTCCTCCCCCTGCGGCTTCCAAGCAGGTAGCTGCGCGATAGGTTGTCTTATCGCCGGGGCGCGTTTTCTCTGTGGCCCTATGTGTTGAAAGCCTTCCGCTCGAAAGTCAAAGGCTTTAACACAGAGGACACAGAGAACCACAGAGAAGGCCGGGACCAAATCAACTTCTTCATTTACTTAGATTTACGATGATGACCAAGCGCCGATATTCAGCTCCTCCGCGTGTCCAAACCGTCAGGTGTAACTGATTCCCGAATCGCCCAGGAAATACTGGTCCTTGAACCCTCTAGGCCTCATAAACTGGGAGAAGAAAAACCGTCAGATAGCGATCCTCTCGTTTCCTGAATGGAGACCCTGGGATGTTGATTCCGCTTCGGCATGAAAACATGCAAGGGCGCCGGTGGCCCGTCATCACGTTCGGAATCATCGCGCTCAACGTCATTATTTTTCTCGGCACTCATAGCACGATCGACAAGCAGGGGCCGGAACTGGGGCAGGTCAAACTACATCTCTTGCTGCTTTCGGCGATGCATCCCGAACTGAAAGTCCCGGAAAAAGCGCAGGAGTTCGTCACCTATATCCAAACCAAAAATGCCGCTGTCTGGAAGGAAGCGCAAAGCCCGAACCGGGCCGTGATGGACGGCTGGGACGCCAAAATTCGCTTGCAGGACGACACCGACGCGTTGCAGCAGGAAATGGACTCTCTCGGCGATAGCTACGCGGAACTGAACTCCACTTCGCTCCTCACCAAGTACGCATTTATCCCGGCGCACCCCACAATGCTTGGCATGCTCGGCGCGAATTTCCTGCACGGCGGCTGGCTGCACCTCATCGGCAACATGTGGTTCCTGTGGCTCGCCGGAGCGATCCTGGAAGACACCTGGGGCAGGCTGATCTATCCGGCGTTCTATTTAATCGCGGGAGTGCTGGCGTTCCAGGTGCATGCCATGGTCAATGTGGGAAGCTTCACGCCGACGATTGGCGCTTCGGGAGCCATCGCCGGACTGATGGGCGCATTCCTGGTTCGATTTCCTACGACGAAAATCGAGATGGGCTATTTGTTTTTTTATCGCTTCTACCGCTTCAAGATGGCCGCGTACTGGCTGCTGCCGGTGTGGCTCTTGACGGAAGTTCTCTATGGCTCAGTTGGCCTGTCTTCCGGCGTCGCGCATTGGGCGCACGTCGGCGGCTTCGCATTTGGAGCGTTGATTGCAGTCGCGGTTCAGAAATCGGGCCTCGAGCAGATGGCCGAAAAAGGGATTCAGGAAAAGATTTCCTGGGTCAGCCATCCCTTGCTCGCGGAAGCCAGCGAACAAATTGAAAAAGGGCAACCGGATCTGGCCGCCGCGAGCTTGCAAAAACTGCTGCTGGAAAAGCCCGACTCAATCGACGCGTACCGGATGCTGCAGCGCATCTACTGGCAAAAGAACGATCTTCCTGCGCAGCGCGACGCACTTGCGAAACTTTTGGCGTTGGAAATCAAGGCGAACGATCACGAAGGCGCATTGCAGACCCGCCAGGATTTCAGAAATGCCGGCGGAGAAAAGCTCCCTGCGACTCTGTGGCTTGAGTTCTGCCGCCAGTTGGAAACCCAGCCGGACGTCTCGCGCGCCGCGGACGAATACCTGGATCTGGCGAAAGCGTATCCCGCCGAAAAGCAGGGGCTGCTTGCGCAAATGGCCGCCGGCCGCATCTATCTGAAGCGCCTGAATCGCCCCGCGGATGCGTTGCACCTGTACGAAGCCGCTCAAGCTTCCTCGATTCCGCACGCGGACTGGCAAGCCACCATCGATCGCGGAATCGCCGAAGCTAAAAAAGTGATGCAGCCGCAGGTCTCTCCTGTCAGCCCCGTTTCCTGAGATTAGTTAAAGCCCGGGAACGCCAATCTCCCGATTGGCGTGTGGCACGACGCCATTCAGGAGAATGGCGTTCCCGGGTGTGTCCTTAGAACCATCGGGTTTGCATGTGATGGCGCGCGGGCGTAAAGTACCGTGGATGATTTGGATGGAACAGGGTGTGGGCTGAGCGGCAATCAAGCCACGCTTTTTTCCCATCCGAATCGAATCCCTGATCCATAATTCTTGCGGGCTCCGCGCCCCGGCTGGGCCGGGACGTTCAGCGCAATAGCAGAGCCCCACTCGGTCATGAGGAGGCAGTGATGTCCATCTATCAAAAATCTCGTCGCTTTTTGCCATTTGCGGTAGTGGGGATTGCGGCGCTGGTGTCGCTCGGAGCGGCCAGACCCACCGATCTCAATCCAGCTGCGATCAAGATTCAGTTGCCCGATCAGATCAAATGGGATGACGATCTGAAGAGAGGCGAGAGCACGGCCCTTCTGGCAGGCAATCCGGAATCGACGGGAATTTACGTCGAACTCGTGAAGTGGCACGCCCATCACATGAGCCGCCCGCACTTCCATCCCAACGACCGGTTTATCACCGTGATTTCCGGAACCTGGTGGGTGGGAACGGGCACGAAATTCGATCCCGATAGCACCAAACCGCTGCCGCCGGGCAGCTTCGTGAGGCACGTTGGCAAGGAAGTTCACTACGACGGCGCGAAGGACGAAGACACGGTTCTGGAAATTGTGGGCGAGGGGCCGGCGACGTCCACTCCCGCTGAAGTGAAATAAAAGCTGTTTCAGAACCTGATGAGATGAAGACGGACCCGATAAGGCGCTCTTGGACGGGCGGAGAAAAACCCCGGGTCTGAAGACCCGGGCTACAGCAATTCCACGAGCGGTGGACAGTTGCTGTAGCCTCTTCAGAGGCGGGGATTTTGCGAGGGGCGAGCAACAAATTCTCGTTATTCAGCGGCGCACACGCGCGGCTGTTAGGACTCCATCACAATGGCTTGGTTCAAGCGGGAAAAAAAACGAATCGACCAGCCCACGCCGCCCGACGCGCGCCGCGTGAAGACGGAAGGGCTGTGGACCAAGTGCGAAAACTGCCGGACGATTGTTTGGAAGAAAGATCTGGATGCCAACTGGCGCATCTGCCCGAAGTGCCAGCACCATTTCCGTTTGAGCGCGACCCAGCGCCTGGAATTGTTGCTCGATTCGCGCTGGGTCGAGCACGACGCCGCGCTCGCCTCGAGTGATCCTCTCCACTTCACGGACACGAAGCCTTACGCCTCGCGCCTGAAAGAAGCGCGCCGCAAACTAGGCAAGGCCGACGCCATCCTCACGGCGGAAGGCTTGCTCGGCGGCCGTCCGGTCATTTGCTGTTCGATGGAGTTCGCCTTTATCGGCGGCTCGATGGGCGCCGTGGTGGGCGAGAAAGTGACCCGCGCGGTGGAAATGTCCATCGCCAAGAAATTGCCCCTCGTGATCGTTTCCTGTTCCGGCGGCGCGCGCATGATGGAGGGCACGATCAGCCTGATGCAGCTCGCAAAAGTTTCCGCCGCGCTCGCGCGCCTGGACGAAGTCCGTGTGCCGTTCATCTCCGTCTTGACCGATCCCACCACCGGCGGCGTCACCGCGAGCTACGCCATGCTGGGCGACATCAACATTGCCGAGCCCGGCGCGCTGATCGGTTTCGCCGGCCCGCGCGTGATCGAACAGACCATCCGCCAGAAACTCCCCAAGGGATTTCAGACGTCGGAATTTCTGTTGGAGCACGGGTTTCTCGACGCCGTGGTCCATCGCAAGGACTTGAAGGCCTACATTTCCTCCGCTCTCGATTTTTTCTTGGCGTAACCGCATGACCTACGAAGAATCGGTCCAGTACCTCTTCAGCCTGGGACGCGAACTCGCCTCTCCGCGGCAGGCGAGCGCCACGAAGTTCGACCTGAAAAATATCACCGTCGTTTGCGAGCACCTCGGGCAGCCGCAGCGCGAGTTTCAATCGGTGCATGTCGCGGGCACGAACGGCAAAGGCTCCACCTCGGCGATGCTTGATTCGATCCTGCGCGCGGCGGGTTTGCGCACCGGCCTGTACACGTCGCCGCACCTCGAGCGCGTCAACGAACGCATTCGCCTGGGCGGCAAGGAAATTTCCGACGGGGAATTTGCCGCCGCGTTCACGCGCGTCCGTGAAGCCATCGAGGAATTGCTCGCCGCCGGACGCCTCGCCGCGCATCCCACATTTTTCGAGTGCGTGACGGCGATCGCCTTCGTGCATTTCGCCGGCGCGCACGCGGAGTTCGCCGTCTGCGAAACCGGCATGGGCGGGCGCCTGGACGCGACCAACATTCTCCTGCCGGAAGTCGCGGTCATCACCCAGGTTGATTTTGACCACGAAAATTATCTTGGCCACTCGATCGAGGAAATCGCGGGAGAAAAGGCGGGAATCATCAAGCCGGGCGCTCGCGTGGTCAGCGCCGCCGAACACCTCATCGCCCGCGTGGTGATCCGCCGCCGCTGCGCGGAGCAATCCGCATTCCTCGTGGAAATCGAGAACGCTTTTTTCCTCGAAGACGTGACCGCTCACGACGGCTGCTTTTCGTTCACCGCGGTTTCCTACGACTCCGGTGTGCGCATCCCCATCGCGCTGCGGCTTGCCGGCCGGTTTCAAGTTCGCAACGCGCTCACGGCGCTCGCCGCCGCGCGAATGCTGGCCGAGCGCGGCGCGCCCATCGACGATGAAGCCATCGCGCGCGGTTTTGCCGCAGCGGCGTGGCCCGGCCGCCTCGAACGCATCAGCGAGCACCCGGAAATTTACGTCGACGGCACGCACAATCCCGCCGGCGCGCGCGAAATCGCCGTTTTCTGGGAGCAATTCCTCCCCGGGCGGAATATTGTTCTGATCTACGCAGCCATGCGCGACAAAGCCGTCGACGAAATTGCCGGCCTGCTTTTCCCCCGCGCCTCCGCCGTGATTCTCACGACACCCGCGCAGTCTCGCGCCATCTCCGCCCCATTACTCGCGGAAATGACGGCCCATCATGCGCGGCGCGCGGAAGTCGTGCCCGACCCCGCGCAAGCCCTGGCGCGCGCCCTCGAACTCGCCTCTCCCGAAGACGTTATCTTCATCACCGGTTCGCTCTACCTCGTGGGCGAATTGCGCCGCGAATGGATATCCCGCAAAGGCGGCCGGCCAGTCTCTTCCTAGGAGAGGCGCAATTCCCCGGCAAGTGTTCGGTGGTGGGCCAGCTTCCGATACGAAGACCTATCGGGACTTGGCCCCGGCTTAGGAGGTCCTGTTCTAGTTTTCTGGCTTCCCTAGTGGTCATCACGGAAATTGTGCAAAATTGAACAGTTTTGCGGCGGGGTATTAAGTCATTCTGGTCTGGTGAAAAGGATAGAACTCACCCGCAAACAAATGTCCTCCGTCCCCTGTCCTACGTGCGGTGTAGCTGCCGGGAAGGGTTGCATCCTGTATTCAGGCGGCTTGCGTTTAGAACCTCACCTAGTCCGGAAGATTTCCGCTATTGACGCGCTTGAAAGGAAATGATCTTACCTGGTACTCTATCGCGCTTCGTTTTGTGGGCGCGAGCCTGACCGCTGCGGCGCCCTCGGCCACATTCCGAAAAGCCGACTTCTCGGGGCCTGGCAGCCCAACCGCGAAAAAATAAGGATGAAATAAATGAACCAAAAGAAGAAAGCCATTCAGGCAACTTCCAAAACGCTGCCGAAATCGTCGACCGGAATCCAGGGGTTGGACGAAATCACGGGGGGAGGGTTGCCAACCGGGCGTCCCACTCTTGTCAGTGGAGGCGCCGGTTCCGGGAAGACACTGTTCGGACTGGAGTTCCTGGTTCGGGGCGCCACAGAATACGACGAACCCGGCGTGTTCATGTCGTTCGAGGAAACGATCCCTGACCTGACACAAAACGCCGCTTCACTGGGTTTCGACCTGGACCGCCTGGTGGCCGAGAAGAAGCTGTTCCTGGATCACGTGCACATCTCGCGACACGAGATTGAGGAAACCGGGGAGTACGACCTCGATGGCCTCTTCATTCGCATTGCCGACGCCGTCAAGAGGGTCGGGGCGAAGCGCATCGTCCTCGACACGATTGAAGCGCTCTTCGGCGAGATGCCAAACCCAGGTATCCTGCGCGCCGAAATCCGCCGCCTGTTCGACTGGCTCAAGCAAAAAGGATTGACCACGGTCATTACCGCCGAGCGGGACCGGCCGGACAAGCTGACCCGGCACGGCATCG
>JBGQJJ010000049.1:0-12711 GCA_041498955.1 Terriglobia bacterium | reverse complement strand
CCTTCTCGCTGATTTGCTCGAGCTGATAGGTGAGGGAGCCGACCAGGCCGCGAGAAGTCGTGAAAGAGTCCGTCATGGCCGCGCGCTGTTGGTCAAGCAAATCGATTTGCTTCCCGGTTTCCTGGTCCTGGGTTCGAGCGGCATCGGTGGCGGCCTTTACGTCAGCCACCAGTTTCATGTATTGCGGCGTGGCGTAAAATTTCTGTTCGTCGGCCTTGCGCTGCTTGTATTGCTTGTCGAGGTAATTGGAATACGCGCTGGAGAACTCGGCCTGATACTTGCGCCACGGGCGCAAGCCGTAGAATTCATCGTAGAGCGACCAGGACACGGTCAGCATCAGGATAAAAACGGAAACGAGGACCAGTCCGGCCATCGGCCGGCTTGTAATCGGATCGTCAGGAGGAAGCTGCTCAGGCACCCCGTGCCTCCTTATTATTATTCAGACACATCATTATTTATACAGACCCATCAGATGCTGAACCACGGCGTCACCCACACGTACTTGATGCGCAACAACAGCCGCAGGAGAATTTTCACCGGCAGGCTCAGCATCAGGATCAAAAACAGTTCCATGGTCATCATTTGCAGCAGGGTCATGCGCTTGAAAATCTTTTTGCTGAAATCCGTCAGCAAAAGCATGCGGTGCACAATATATCCCGCGACAATGAAATAGAGCGCCAGCGGGAAAATTCCGAAAATGATGCGCGCCAGGATCGGCGCGTAGCCGGCATTTCCCGCCGGCATCATGTGAACAATCCAGGAACCGTTGATCCCGAAAATCTGGTCGACGTTCCGGTTCACGGCGAACTCCACCCGCTGCGCGTCCCATGTTTGCCCTGGCCAGAACCACATCCAGCCAGGGCCTCGTATGAAGGTCCCTATGACAATCATTAGGACCCATAAGCCTATGAAGCCGAACAGGAATGTCCAGATGGCAAACTTCCGCTGCTTGTAGGTGTAGTAGCCGTTCCCGAGAGGATTGGCGTCGATGTACGGCACCACCATCAAGCCGACGATTATGAGCGTCGGCATAATCACGCCTGCAATCCACGGATCAAAATAGACCAGCATTTCCTGCAGGCCCAGGAAATACCACGGGGCCTTGGCGGGATTCATGGTGACGTTTGGATTGGACGGTTCTTCGAGCGGCGCGCTCAGCGTGATGGACCACACCATGAGCAAAGCCGTAACCAGGACTGCGGCGACGAGTTCGACGCGCATCAGGTATGGCCAGGTGTGCACTTCGCGCTCCCACTTCGGATTCCATGGCTCGGTCTTGCGGTGCTCGGTTTTCGCCAGTGCCGGGTCGGCGGAGAGCTTATCGATCAGGCGGTCATTCGCGAACGCCTGACGGAAGGCGTACCAAACGTAAAACGGGACCAGGAATAGCAGCGCCACAATCGGCACGTTATCCGGAGCGGATGCAACCTCCCATATCTGGTGCCAGTTCATATTGGCCTCAAACCCCGCCTGTTAGTTTGTCAAAACCTGTGGGACAGCCACTCCTGGCTGTCCCCGCGATAATGTCGGGCTGCCCGAGGACAGCCAAGTGTGGCTGTCCTACTACGCCATGCCGCTCGGCCGCAGGATGACCGGCCGGTGGCCCTTCTCTTCCTTGATTTCCGATTCGAGCATAACCGGAGCGGGACCGGAGATGCCGCCGTCTTTGCGGACGCGCCAGAAATGCAATGCCATGAAAATGCTGGCGATCAGCGGAATCGCGATGCAGTGCCAGATGTAAGCGCGCAAGAGCGCGTTGGCATCGACGATCGATCCGCCAAGCAAGGCGAAGCGCACATCGTTGTACGGCGTCATGCCCAGCAGCGCGCCGAACGGCCCTTCCGTTCCTAACAAGGGCGTGGCCCTGGCCATGTTCGTTCCCACGGTCACGGCCCAGAAGCCAAGTTGATCGTCAGGCAAAAGGTAACCGGTAAACGAAAGGAGCAGCGTCAAAACCATGAGGAGAACGCCGATGCACCAGTTAAATTCGCGCGGACGCTTGTAGGAGCCTGTGAGGAACACGCGGAACATGTGCAGCCACACGGCAATGATCATCAAGTGCGCGGCCCAGCGGTGCATGTTGCGAAGCAGTTTTCCAAAGGGCACGTCGTTTTCAAGATACAAAATGTCGCGGAAGGCCTGCACCTTGCTCGGATGGTAATAAAACATCAGCAGCACGCCGGTAAACGTAAGGACGATGAACAAATAAAATGTGATGCCGCCCATGCCCCACGTGAATTTGTACTTTACGGCGTCGCGATTGACCTTGGCGGGATGCAGGTGGAAGAAAACGTTGGACAGGACCGAGAGCGCGCGATTGCGCGGCGTCTCATCGTGCTTGACGCGGAAAATCGATCGAAAAACCTGGGTCTTTTCGGGCTCTTTTAGCCCCTCCAGCTCATCCTTACCTTTTTCCTTGATCGTTTCCTTAAGGTCCGTGATGTCCTGGCGGACACGGTCGAGCAACCCTGTGCTCTTTTTTTCGCCGTTTTCTTCGGCCATTCCTACGCCCCCAGGTAGGACAGGCTTCAGCCTGTCTGGTTTTTGATTGTCATTCCGTCAAAAGCGACAGGCTGAAGCCTGTCCTACTAAACCGGCAGAAACGCCCCTGTATCGTTGAACTGATTGACTCCGGCGCGCGGGTCATCCACATAAAGCTTGCTCGTGTCCACCACGATTTTTCCGGTCGGGTCGATATTTATTTTCGCGCGGTCCATGGGGCGCGGCGCGGGCCCTTCAAAGTTGACGCCTTCGCTATCGTATCCGCTGCCGTGGCACGGGCACTTGAATTTGTTCTCGGCCAGCTTCCATTCCGGAGTGCAGCCCAGGTGCGTGCAGCGCGCGAAGATCACGAAGATACGGTCCGGTTCGCGAACCACCCAGGCGCGATTGGTCATGAGAAAACGCTGGTCGATGCCGATGGAAAAATCCGCCGGATAACCAATATTGAAAATGGTATTGGGTTCGTACAGCGCGCGCGGGAAGAAAAACCGCAAGAACATCAGGAGGTTGATGCCCAGATAGCCGTAAATCATGCCCCAGATGACGCGCCTCCGCATGGGATCCGGCGGGTCCGCGCTCTCTTTGGCTTTTGCCGCCGGCTTCGGTGCGGCTGGCGGTTTTGGAGCTACCACTGTCCCGGCTTTTGCTGCTGGGGGAGCCGGGGTACTTCCTTCAACAGGGTCGGCCATATTTCCGCTATCAGACCTCTCGATAAATATTATGAATCGAGACTATGGATGAACCGGGTTCCTAAATCCAGTTTTTAGATACAACTTCTTATATTTCCGCAACCCCCTTCGTGTCAAGGCGAATTCCGATTTTTGGTGCTTTTTGTTGCCGTGGTTCCTTTTGCAGACCGCGGCGTATGTTATTGGGGGAATGGGGGCAGCGCGCAGCACACAGGTGCTCGACGGGGCTATTCCCGCGGAAAGGCTTTTAACACAGAGAACACAGAGAAAGGAAGAGAAACACCAATCACAAAAATGTGGCGTCCCTTCTTTTCTCTGTGCCCCTCAGTGTTCTCTGTGGTGAATTCCTTTGGATTTGGTTGCGGGCGGGCGCGATCTACTTGGGGCTGTCGTTTAAGGAGCGGAGAACGACGTCGGCCAGCGCGGAAATGAAGGTAGGCGAATCGCCGACGGCGGGCATCATCTCAAATTGTTCTACGCCGAGCTGGTGCGCCTGTTCGCGGGCTTCGATATTAATTTCGTGCAGGGTTTCGATGTGCTCGGTGACGAACGCAATCGGCACGATGAGGAGATTTTTTTCGCCCGAGCGGGCAAGCTGGTCGATCGTGTCGGTGAGCGAAGGCGAGAGCCATTTCCGGCGGCCCACCTTGCTTTGAAAGCACAGCGTGTGCGCGTTTTTCCACGCGCCGCACTGCATCACGAGCTTGACGGTGTCGGCCACTTGCCGCGCATACGGGTCTCCGCGCTCGATCAGGCTGAGCGGCAATCCGTGCGCGCTGAAGACGATGTGCGCGCGGTCCGGCGCGTCAAAGTGCGTGAGCGTGAGCGCGATTTTTTCCGCGACGGACTGGACGTACAAGGGGTGATCGAAAAACTTCTCGATCGTGTGGGCGCGCGGCGCGTTGCCATTTGGATGAAACACGCGCTTCCATTCCTTCAGGCTGCTCGAACTGGTCGCGAAGGAATAGTGCGGGTACATCGGCAGGAGCACGAGGTCCGGCGCGTTCCAGGCGTTCACTTCCGCGGCCGCTTCCGACGAAAGCGGATGCCAGTAACGCATGGCGATGAAGCATTTGGCGTCGCACTGCGGAGCGAGCGCGGCTTCCAGGGCGCGCGCCTGGCGCTCGGTGAGCAGGCGGATCGGGGAGTGACCCCCGATGGCGTCATAGTGCTCGCGCACGACGCCCGCGCGGTTCCGCGCGATATAGCGCGCCAGGGGGCGGCGCGCGAACCAGGCGCCGAAAAAATCGATGATGTCGGGATCGCAAAACAGGTTGTAGAGGAATGGTTCCACGGCGTCCGGGGAATCCGGCCCGCCCAACTGGAACAGCACAACGCCGAGTTTTTTCTTTTCGGTCACGTGGATGTCGCGCCCTTTGCCTTGGATTGCCTTACTTTCCATCTTGCTTCAGGCGGCGAATGTCGTCCTTCAGATTCGCCATGCGGCGCGCCACTGACAAAACGTATCCGCAAAACACCAGCCAGATCGCTATGTAGGCCGCCGCCAGAAAATTCAAATTCTTCATGATTCATCTCCCAAGAACGCATTGCATGACGACTCGATATTCCAGCTCATTCGGCGGCCCGTTTGGACTGCGGAAAAACCCCGCCTCTGAAGAGGCGGGCTACAGCAACAAGCAAATCATCGACTACTGTTGTAGCCCGGGTCTTCAGACCCGGGGGTTTTCCGCCTCGGTCAGCGTGCATTCCGCGCGCTCTCCATCCGATAGGCGTCGACTTCGGCGCGCAACGCTTCCAGGCGATACCGCAGGCGGATCAGCACGGTCATCACGCCGAGCGTCGCCGCCCAGGTCAGCAGGAGCACCCAACCCATGCGGGCGTCCAGCGATCCCCCGTCGCCGATCACGGGCTGCGGATGCTGCGTGCGAAACCACCAGATCGAGAAATACACCAGGGGGATGTCGAGGGCGGCGAAAATTCCGAAGACGGCCGAAACCAGGGCGCGGCGTTCGGGCTCTTCCACCAGAGTGCGCAGCACGAGATAGCTGACGAACAACACCCACAATAAGAACGAAGACGTGAGACGCGCATCCCAGGTCCACCAGATTCCCCACACTGGTTTGGCCCAGATGGGGCCGGTCACCAGCACAATCGTAAAAAATGCGACGCCTACTTCGGCCGAGGCCACGCTGAGCCAATCCCACTTGAGCGCGCGCGTGCGCAGATAAGCGATGCTGCCGATGAACACCAAAATGAAAGAGACAAAGCCGGACCACGCGCTCGACACATGAAAATAAAAAATGCGCTGGACCAGGCCCATCGTGTTTTCCGTGGGCGCCCAGATCAGCGCTCCGTAGCTTGCCGCGGCCAGCAGGAGAAAAACCAGCAGGATCGACGGCACGGAAATCACCGCGCGGGTTGTCGTCTCGGATTGCGCTTCGGCGCCCATTTCATTCCTCCAGTAAATATTCGCCGACCATCCAGGCCGCCGTCAAAAATACCACGTCAAAGCATGCCAGAAACGTCAACCATACCAGGGATAATTCGGGAGGGTCGCGCAGGACTCCGATCGTCGCTTCCGTGCTGGCAATCAAAACCGGGGCGAGCACGGGAAGGAGCAGGAGCGGAAGAAGCAAT
Source organism: Terriglobia bacterium (assembly GCA_041498955.1). Lineage (GTDB taxonomy): Bacteria > Acidobacteriota > Terriglobia > Acidiferrales > UBA7541 > Palsa-360. The sequence goes on along the minus strand of JBGQJJ010000049.1, from coordinate 6,922 downwards.
TCGCGCAGGCGCGCCTGCGCGGCGACCGCTGAAAATACCGTGCCCGTGACGGCAAGACCAATCGTGCCGAGCGCCAGCACCAGAAGGAGTTGCCCAAGAACCGGGAAGATCGCCACGTTGTAGAGCACCGCGAACACCGGCAGCAAGATCACTTCGACGAGGAGCAAGAACAGGAAATTGGCGGCCATCTTTCCTGCGAGAATGCTGAACGGATCGATCGGCGCCAGGCGCAGCGCGGCCAGCGTGTCGTTGGTTTGCTCGCGCAGAAAAGAGGATTGCAGCATCAGCGAGCCGGCAAATAAAAATGCGAGCCACAAAAGGCCGGGGCCGAAGCGGCGCGATTCCGATGACGTCGGATTGAACGTAAAGCTGAACAGGACAATCACAATCAAAACGAACACGACGGTTGTGCCCAGCAATTCACGCGAACGGAACTCGGTCCTGAGTTCCTTGGCGAGGATGACGCCGGTGGCGCGCGCGAGGGTCATGGCGCGCCGTCTTCCCCGCTCTCGCGGACAGCCGCCATGACCAGAATTTCCTTGGGATTGCCGCCCGCGCCCGAGTCGTGCGTAATTTTTCCGCCGTCCAGGCGAATCGCGCGCGTGACCGCGCCCTGGGTTTCGTTCCGCCCGTGTGTGCTCATCAGAATCGTGCAGCCCGAATCGCGCAGCCGCTGGATTGTCGCCCCAAGCCACTGCTGGCCTTCCGGGTCGAGGCCCGTGCCTGCCTCATCCAGAAGAAGCAATCCGGGCGAGGCGAGCAGGGCGCGAGCAATCGAGAGGCGTTGCCGCATGCCGCGCGAAAATGTCCGCACGACGTCCGCGGCGCGTACGGCGAGTCCGACCGGCTGGAGCGCCTGCCGCGCTTTTTCGGCGGGATTTTCCAAGCCAAACAATTTTGCGAAGAAGATAAGATTTTCCTCGGCGGTCAGCTCTTCGTAGAGCAGCGTGTGGTGTCCTACCATTCCGACTTTGCTCTTCACTTCCTCGAGCGAGATGGGATTTCCCCCGGCGTGGAATGCGATTTTCCCGCGCGACGGCTTCGTCAATTGCGCCGCAATCTTGAGCAGAGTGGTTTTTCCCGATCCGTTGTGGCCCACGAGCGCAACGCATTCCCCGGCTGCGATTGAGAGCGAGACGCCGCGCAGCGCGAGGCGCATCCCGTAACGCTTTTCGACTTCGCTGAATTGGATTGTCAATCCAGTTGGGGGGCCAGTTCGGGGGCCATCACCGGCGCCGCCTTTCGAGGAAGATGCAAGCGGTGTGGGCACGCGCGACGGCTCAGCTCTGGACCAGATCGCGCAGCAATTGCTCGGCGCGACCCCGCTCCAGAGCATACTCCGCGTCCGTAATTGTGCCGGCCTGGCGCCGCAATTCGAGACGCAGCAAGGTATCTTTCAGGGAGTCCAGATTTGAGTTCACTTCCCGCGTGACCCTCTCCACCGGCGGAGGTGCGGGCGCGGCAGCCGCCGCTTTCGCCTGCGCCGCGCGCTGGGCCTTGCGGCCTTTGGGAGCCGTTGGCAGTGCGGGCGCACTTACAACTTCGGGAATAGGCTTCCGCAGCAGCAAACCCACGCCCACGGCAAAGATCGCCGCCAGGCCGCCGAGCAAAATCCATTTTTCGTCGCCGAGGCGCGCCGGTGCGGTTTCGATCGTCGTCTCCGATCCGGAATCCCGGCCGTTCACTTGATCCGGGGAAGAAGACGCAGAAGCTTCCGCCGGAGGAGGCGCAGTCCCTGAGACCGTGACGTCAAATCCTGTTCCCGCCTTCAGAGATTCTTTTGAAAATACGTTGTAGCCCTGCTCCGTGCCCGCGGCGTTGAATCCCGCGCTGGCCACCTGCATCGTCGGCGGAATCACCAGCAGCACGCGTTGCGCGTCATAGGTGGACGATTCGCGAATCTGCGCTTGATTGCCGGCGTACGGAACGATGTAAGAGATGCGCACGCCGTTTTGTCCCGGCTGAAAGGCGTACGAGATCGCGTAACGGCCCTTGCCCTTGTCGATCGTGCCCTGGCGCACGGGCATGCCGGAAGGACCGAACGTGGAGACCTGGTCGATCTCGGCGCCCTGGGGAATCGTGAACTCGAAATTTCCATCCTGCTTGAAATACGCGGCGGGAGGACTCGAGTTGTTCTGAATGGAATACTCCTCGCCCACCATCAGCTTGTCGCCGTTTGGTTGGAACACGAGAAGCCGCAACGGAACCTGGATGGCCGCGGGATTGGTGGTCGGTTCGTAGATCGTGACGTCGAGGTTCGAGGTGCCCGGCGTGAGCGGCTGGTGAAAGAAGACGCCGCGATACACCGCCCGAATGAGCATCGGGCCTTGTCCAATGCCAGGGTTGTCAAAATGAAAGCGGCCATCCGCGTCGGTCTTGGTGCTGGCCACTACCGACATGCCGCCCTGCAACTGGATGAGCAGGACATCCACGCCGGCGGCGGTCTTATTGCTATTCGTGCCGTTGTGGACGACGCCGGAAACCGTTCCGGCCTGGGCAGCCGCCGATACGAGCAACAACAGAACGGCGACGCTTACCAGGTGCCGGCGAATCAGATTGTCCCGCGATTTCATGGGCAAAATAAATCCTCGTAAGTTGCAAACATTTGGCTGCATTTCTTGCAAAATTCGACTCGGAGCGCGTCTCAATCGCTTGGAAACAGCCGAACTCTCGCGGCCGGTTTTAGTGGCACAGGCTTCAGCCTGTGGGTTTAGTGCTTGCAAGGCCCAAACCCCACAGGCTGAAGCCTGTGCTACTAAAAACGGATTATTTACTGCCGAGGGTTCGCGGCCGCCGGATCGCGGCGCGGGATCGGCGCCTGATTCCCGGTTACCCGTTCAATTTCCAGGAGCACTTGCGCCGCCTCGTTTTCCAGCGAATCCCTCATCTGTTCGTAGTCCTGCTCGGCGTACTTCCCTGCCCGGTTTTCAAATTTCAGATCGCGCAAATTATCGTAGATCGAATCGCGGCGTTCGAGCAACTGATCGAGCTGCGAGCGGTGCGGCGCGGAATCTCCGGGATCGGGCTCAATCCAAAAAACGAAAATGACGACCGCCAAAGTGAGGACCACGCAGGCCGAGAGCATCACTGTGTCCGGGAACATCACCGCCATGAGGGCAAGCGTCATTTTCTTCAGTCCTCGGTCTCGCGGTCCGCTTGCTTGCGCGCGCGCTCGAGCTGGACGTCGTGAAGCTCGGAGGCCGCTGTGTGTGGAACCGGCGGCGCGCTGGATGCCGTCGCCAGCCGCGCGACATCGCGCTGCCGCCACAACCGAATCAAGGTAATCACTATGCCGAGCCCGATCGCAAACGCCACGCCCGGAATGTACCAGGCGATGGCGTTGAATCCCTTGGTGGGTGGCGCGCTCAATACTTTTTCGCCGTACTCCTGCACAAAATCCTGAACGATCAGGTCGTCGGCCTCGCCTTTGGCTACATGCGCGTCCAGTTCCTTGAGCATGGGGCCGGACGACGGGCAATTGATGTGATTGCACTGCGTGAGAATCTGGCCGCAGCCGCACATGCACATCAGCTTCGTGCCCAGGGCCTTGGCGCGATCGGTTTTTTGCGCGTCCACGTGCAGAGGAACGAGAGCCGAGGCGATGCTTATGCACGCGGCGCAGATGAGCGCAAGGCGTCGACGGCTAGTCATGACCGTCCGGCAATTGCGATCGCGCGGAATACGATGCTTGCGCGGGTTGCGCGCCTCCGGGCACGGGCGCGGATGCTCCAGCCGTCGCGGAAGAAAGGACCATGACCGCCTGCCGGTTCGGCAGAAGAGCAAGAATCGTTCCCAGGACGACGACCGCGCCGCCCAGCCAAATCCACTTCACGAGCGGATTCAGATACGCGTGGATGACCGGGAGATTGGTATCCGGATTCGTTCCGGCATAGACCACGTAGAGGTCTTCGCGGAGCGTCGAGGCGATGGCCACCATCGTTCCGGATTCCTGATTGGAGGGATAAAAGCGCCGCGTGGGATAGAGCATCATCACGGAGCGGCCGCCTTTTTCGACATCGATCGTGGCGCGTTCGGCGCTGTAATTGGGCTCTGAAGTGGAGTCGTAATTTTGGAGGTGAAGATTGTAAGGTCCGAGGTTCATCTCGGAGCCGGCCGACATGTCCATTTGCTTGTCTTGATTGAACGCCTGGCCGGAGATGCCAATAAACACGAGGACCATTCCGAAGTGGACTACGTATCCACCGTAACGCCGCGTGTTCCGCATGGTGAGTTGCGCGGCGGAGGAAAATATGTTGGATCCCGCGCGCGCGGAGATTACGCGCGCGCCGCGATAAAACTCGGAGAGAATCGTCAGCGTCACGAACGCGGAGAGCAGCAGGCACAATGTCACGTAAAACTCGCGCAGCCCCAGCGCGACCGCGATTACGGCCGCCACGATGCCGCCGATCAGCGGAAACCCGAAATTCTTTTTCAGGCTTTCCACCGAAGTTTTTCGCCAGGCGAGCAGCGGGCCGACGCCCGTCAGAAACAGCAGAAACATCGCGATGGGAATATTCACGCGGTTAAAAAACGGAGGGCCGACGCTGATCTTCGATCCGCGCACCGCTTCCGAGAGCACTGGGAAGAGTGTCCCTGCCAGCACCGCGACGCAGGCGACCAGGAGAATCAGGTTGTTGAACAGGAAGCTGGACTCGCGCGAAAGCATGGAGTCCAGTTGATTGTCGCTGCGCAAGTAATCGCGATTCTTGAAATAGGCCGCGAGGCACACAAGGATGATCAAGAGCAGGAAGCCCCAGAACCAGTGGCCGATGTTCGATTCCGCGAAGGCATGCACCGAATTGACCGCGCCGCTGCGCGTCAGCGAAGTGCCCAGGATGCACAACATGAAGGTGAGAAAAACCAGCCAAACGTTCCACACGCGCATCATCCCGCGCTTTTCCTGCATTATTACCGAATGCAGGAAAGCCGTCCCGGTCAGCCACGGCATCAAGGACGCGTTTTCGACCGGGTCCCAGCCCCAGTATCCGCCCCACCCCAGCACGGCGTAGGCCCAGTGCGCGCCGAGCAGGATTCCCGCCGACTGAAAAGCCCAGGCGATCATGGTCCAGCGGCGCGTCAGATGAATCCACTTCTCTCCCGGATATCGTCCGAGGAGAGCGGCCAAAGCAAAAGCAAACGGGATCGTAAAACCGGTGTAACCCGAATACAAAGTCGGTGGATGGATCGCCATCTCCGGATACTGGAGCAGCGGATTGAGGCCGCTCCCATCGGCGCGCGTCGCCAAATGCAGAATCCCCCCGGCGCCCGGGCCTACAAACACTCCGAATGGACTGGCGATGAAATTATTCATCGTCAGGAAGAAAATTTGAACGCCCGCCAGAACCACCCCGACGTAGGGCATCAACTCCGGATGTTTTCCCCGGTAGGTAAAGAGCGCCGAAAACACATAAATCGAAAGCAGGAAACTCCAGAAGAGCAGCGAGCCTTCCTGGCCCGACCAGAGCGCGGAAAATTTGTAGTATGGAGAGAGAGAGCGGTTGCTGTGGGCCGCCACGTACGCCAGCGAATAATTGTCGGTGAAAAACAGGTACCACAGGCTGGCGGTTCCAATCCAGATGAGACCGCAAACCGCGAAGCCTGCATTCCGCGCGGATTTAATCAGGAGGGGATGCCGGGTGATGATCGCGGCAATGCCTCCGAAAATCGCATACAGCGCGAAGGCAAAGGCCAACAACAACGCGTAGGAACCAAATAAGTCCAATTTAGGTCCTCGATTTCGGGCTGGTCACCGGCATCGTACAGAATCACTTGCGAACAAATTCCCCCGCGCAATCTGAACTCAAGCCGGCAGTCTAACTCTTGCCGTTTTGATACGAATCGCCAGGTGCGTTGCCCGGCTGCGTCTGTCCGGCTGGCGCCGCCTCATACTTAGACGCGCATTTGGCTTGAATCGTCTCGGCCACAAATCGACCGTCGGGCTGCACTTTTCCTTCGACCAGGCATTGCGCGCCGTCCTTGAACGTGTCGGGCAGCGGATCAGTGCCCACATAGCTGACCGGAAGGGCGTTTCCCTGCTCGACCAGCACGAAATCCACGCGGCCGGAATAGTGCTGGATCGAACCGTTCTTCACATCGCCGCCTACGCGAAGGCGCTGGTGCAGCGCCGCACCGTTTAGTGTGGGAATTTCCGAGATCGTATGGTAGTACGTTTTGCTTTGCTGCGCGCCGACATAGGCCAGGCAGGAAAGTGTGACAAGGATGATCGCGACGCCGACTGCAAATTTCGCTTTGGTTTTCACGTACGGCCCCCTGCTCCCAAATCACGTTCTGCCGATGTAGGTTGAATTCTATCATACCCCGAAGAAAGATTTTCGCGAGGTGCCACAGTAGCCACCGCTCTTTGGAACAGTTCCAGCGATTCCCGATTGCCTGTTCTTGGGGTGGGCAAAGCTAGCCCTTGGTCCAGTGTCAGAATAGGGCCGATTCCAGCGACCCTCAACATATCGACCAAAGGAAACAGTTCTTGACCCAGCGGCGCAACATGTTTTGGCCTGTAATTGAACCGGATGCGCCGGATCAGCGTCGGACCGAGGCGAGCAATCGTGGACGCGGCAGACTCCCCGTTTTCCCGAATCGGACATTCCGAAAGATAAGCCAGGTAGTATCCGCGTCGCTGAAATTCCGCGAGTCTCGCGGTTTCCGCCGCGCGTGTGTCCGATCCCGGAGCTGTTGCAACCGCGGATGAGGGAATTTCAAGGGCATCCATGAAGGGATCGAAGAATTCCTTCGATTCCGGAGGCGCATAAAAGTCGTCTTTCAGACTGGGTGCGGGCGCCAAGGCAACGAACAGCATGCTTATGTGCACCGGCCGAAACCGAGTGGAGAGTTCGAGGCGCCTCACGCGTTCCGCAATGTGCTGCGGCGACGCCGGGAGACCGCATCCATCGCAAGGAAGGTAATT
>JBGQJJ010000048.1:0-12739 GCA_041498955.1 Terriglobia bacterium | reverse complement strand
GGAACCGGAGCGGCGCATGCGGCAATATCCGCACGAGCTTTCCGGAGGAATGCGGCAGCGCGTGGCCATCGCCATGGCCCTGATCTGCCGGCCCGAAATCCTGATCGCGGATGAACCGACCACCGCGCTGGACGTCACTGTACAGGCTCAGGTGCTTTCCCTTTTGCGCGAAATCCGGGAACAATTTGGCACCGCGATCATCCTGGTGACGCATGACCTGGGAGTGATCGCGGAACTGGGCGACCGGGTGAACGTGATGTATGCGGGGAAAATGGTGGAACGAGGATCGGTGGATGATATTTTCTACAACTGCCGCCACCCCTACACGGAGGCGCTCGAACGCTCGATCCCCCAATTCACGCCGGTCCGGCCCGCGCGTCTGACGGCCATCTCGGGCAACCCGCCGAATCCGCTGCGCCTGCCTCCCGGCTGCGCGTTCGCCCCACGCTGTCCGTATCGCCTGGACAGATGCGACAAGAGTTTGCCGCCGCTTGAAACTGTTTCGCCAAACCACGCCAAGGCGTGTTTCTACGAAGGCCCGCTCGGAACGGCCGCGGAACTCTCGGCATGAGCGAACCTATCCTTTCGATTCGCAATTTGTGCGTGTACTTTGACGTTTCCGGCGACGGATGGTTTGGCGCCCGGAAGGTCTTGCGCGCCGTCGACGGGGTTAGTTTCGACCTGGACCGAAGTGAGACGCTGGGAATCGTGGGCGAGTCGGGCTGCGGAAAATCCACGCTGGCTCGGGCTGTTTTGGGATTGGTCCGTGTGACTTCCGGCGAAGTGCGCTTCGCGGGGCAGGATTTGGCCCGCCTCGATTCCGAAAAAATGCGCGAACAGCGACGCCACCTCCAGATCATCTTTCAAGATCCGCTGTCTTCCCTCGACCCCCGCATGAACGTAGGGCAGATCATCGCGGAACCTCTGCGCTCCTTCTTCCCCCGGATGGCCCAGGAGGAGCGCCAAGCAAAGGCCGTCGAGATGATGCGTCACGTTGGCCTGCTGCCGGAGCAAATCAACCGGTACCCGCACGAGTTTTCAGGAGGACAGGCGCAGAGAATCGGCATTGCCCGCGCCTTGATCTTGCAGCCCGAGGTTGTCGTCTGCGACGAGCCGGTTTCGGCGCTGGATGTTTCCATCAAGGCGCAGATCGTGAATTTGCTCGCGGATTTGCAGGCCAAATTTGGCGTGTCGCTGCTCTTCATCGCGCACGACCTGGCATCGGTGCGCCACGTGAGCCACCGTGTGATGGTGCTTTACCTCGGCAAGGTGATGGAACTCGCTCCGTGGGACGAAATCTATCGCGCGCCGCGTCATCCCTACACGCAGGCGCTGATCCAGGCCATTCCGCCCGCGGACCCGAAGCGCGCGCGCGCCCATCCGGCAAAACCTCTCGGCGGAGAGCTTCCTTCGCCGATTGCGCCGCCGTCGGGCTGCGTGTTTCGCACGAGGTGTCCCTACGCGATCGAGCGCTGTGCGCAGGAGGAACCGGTCTTGCGCCGCATCGGGGAGAGCATGGTCGCTTGCCATCTTGCGGAACAGATTCCGGGAACCTCAAATTCGTAGTATTATCCGGTTGGGGAGTGCTAGAAGTTGAATTGGTAGCGTGTTCTCAAGATGCCCGGTGGGTTCGAATCCACCCCCTCTCTGCCACATCCAGCATAGGGTACGTGACTCCCAGATATGCCGCGAAGTGAGACTCTGGACTGTGTCTCGCCGGTATGGAGCGCCGCAAAACCCTGATTGCAGAAAACGAGCCATGACGGACGCACTGGCAAAAGTCAAAAAGAAATTGCAGGACGAGATCACGACGCTCGAGCATGAGATGAGCGTTGAGCTGCCGAAAGAGCTCATGAAGGCCCGCGCCCACGGAGACCTCTCGGAAAACGCCGAGTTCAAGTATGCCAAGGAGCGCCAGGGCTACGTTTCGGCGCGCCTCGGCCAATTGAAGAAACGCCTGGGCGACCTCGGCATGCTGAATCTGAATAATATTCCCGCCGACCGCGCCGGCTACGGCTCGCGCGTCTGGGTGCTGGACACCAAGAAATCCGTCGAGATCGAATACAAGCTGGTCAGCACCGAGGAAGCGGACGTCACGCTGGGATTGATCTCGACCACCTCCCCGATCGGAAAAGCGCTTCTCGGGCGGAACGTCGGCGATGAAGTCAAAGTGCAAACGCCCGCGGGGATCAAGGAATTCGAAATCGTTCGCTTGAAAACGATCCACGAAGACGAATAGCGGCGCGGAGTTTTGATTGTCCGCATTCCCGTTGGGAGTGACCGATATCGATGCGCAACATAGGTATGCTCGGCGCCGTTGGAGAAACCATGGCCCTTCTGGGCCTCGGACTGCTGTGGACGTACCGCGCCCAGGCAGCCGACTGGGCGCGTGAGCTCCTGGAAATTTGGCGCGGAGAGGTTTCCGGCCGCGACCCGCATCTCTCCGATCCGGTCTACCGGCGGGCGAAGCCCCGCAGGCCCCGCGGCGCGTTTGCGCTCATCAGCGCCGTGGCCTTGCTTTTTATCGGTCAAATTCTTTTCCTCATCGATCTCACGTTTTAGTAGGACAGGCTTCAGCCTGTCGGGTTTTCGTTGAGGATCCCATGACGCGAGGGACAGACTTAAAAGCCGGTGAGGTAACTCCCGAATCTTTGTAGGGCACGGCTTCAGCCGTGCCGTATAGTATGCAGAATCAATTCGGCTTTAGCCGCTGGCCTGTTCGAGTTGCCGCGATCCTTCACCTTCGCAGTTCTCGTGCCCTGGCAAAATCAAAACCCGCAGGCTGAAGCATGCGCTACGGTGGTACTATCCGCTCGTACGTCCGCGTACACAACCTCTGTATGCAACATTGGGGGTCAACATGCGCCCGCTAAAAAATTTTCTGCTGCTGCTCACGATCGTTTTGGGGATGCAGAGCCTCGGGCACGCGCAAACGTCCGACGAGAAACGCCTGTCCATCACCAAGGACATCATGGAGGACTTCGCCCATGGGGGAGTCACGGCCGTTCGCGAGCGATTCAGCGCCGACCTCAAAGATTCCGTGAGCGAAAGCGACCTGAAAGGCGCGCGGGAAGAATTGGCCGGCGTGGCCGGAGCATTCCAGGCGCAAATTTCACAAACCACCAGGACGGTGCAGGGCCAGCCGATTTATGTTTCCAGGAGCCAGTTCGAACATTACAAAGTCGAATTGAAGCTGATGTTTGACGACACCAACCAGATCACCTATTTTCGCATCGCGCCCGTTTCCGACGTCAGCCCGGAGACCATGGAAGCATCGGCCCGGGCCATCGCGGACCTCTTGCGGCAGCAGCAGTTCAAAGAGGTGAGCACCAGATTCAACGATCAGATGAAGGAGACGATGCCGTCCGGCCGCTTGGAAGCGTCGTGGATGCACGTCCTGATGCACCTCGGCCCATTCAAGAGCATCAGGCTGGCGCGAAAGGATCCTGAGTTTGACCGCGTCGATGTCCGCTGCGCGTTCGAAAACGGACCGATGATCGTTCGAATCGCCTTCGACCCCTCTGGAAAGATAGCAGGCCTCTGGATGCTCCCCGCTGAGACGGAGAAGGACTCTCAGATCTAAATGTAGGACAGGCTTCAGCCTGTCGGGTTTAGGTCTGCGATATTCCGGGACAAAACCGACAGGCTGAAGCCTGTCCTACTAATACCTGCGGCGTCTTGCGAGGAGCGTATCGACAGAAAAGTAGTCGTAGTTTTCCACAGCAAGCAAGATGAAAACAAAAAGAATATAAATCATCTGGTGAGAGACGACGGTCCAGTCCGATCGCAGCGCTGTGCCGAACAGCAGCACCGTGACCAGCAGGCCCTCCGCCGTGAGCGCCCAGCGCGACCAGAGACCGAGTACCAGAAGAATGCCAAGCAACCCCTCAAAGTAGGGAAGGACCGTCAGGAAGACGTGCACCCACGACATCGGCAAGAGGTTTCCGACGAACATTTTCTCCGTGACGGGAACGAAATCCTGGCTGATGCCCCAGGTTCTCACGACGTAGTGCATGAGCATGTCGACGCCGAGCGACAGGCGCAGAATGAAATACCCCAACGCGCGGCCAAGAGAGTGATCGCCCGACCGGCCTGCGTATCGCCCGATTCGGGCTTCGCGTTCGGGTGTGCTGGATTCAATGCGTTCTTGTGAACCGACTGGATTCATCTCACCACTTCCTGCCGCGTGAATGCAGATTTTAAAACGGCGTCTTGCGCCACAACATATGCCATTCAAGCTCCATGGTCAACCGCGGCTCGCAGGCGGGACAGCTTTCAGAGCCTGTGCCACAACTCAGGTTTGGGAGGTTTTGTAGAGGCCGCCTTCAGGCGGGCAAGGGTTTGCCTTTGGTTTCCTCACCGAAGGGGACGAGCGCCAGGCCGACGACGAGAGCCAGCGCCATCATCGACACGGGAATTCCAAACGTCTGGTAATGGCGGATTCCCGCGCCTACCAGAAACGTGAAACCGGCGGCGAAGAAGCGTCCGAGGTTGGTGATAAATGCGAACGCGCTCGCGCGGCACTCCGTCCCATACTGCTCCGGCAGCCAGAACGAATACACGATGAAATTCGCGCCTCCGAGGCCGAGCAGCACCGAGCACACCAGGAACCACGCGATGGCGTTCTGCTGCATGTAATAAACATGGGCGAACGCCAGCCAGATCGCGAACATCATCACCACATAGAAAATCGCGAGCGTGGCGCGGCGGCCCAGCCAGTCCGCCAGGAACGGCACGATCAAAGCCCCGAGGACCGTGGTGATCCCGAGCAATGCAGTGGAGTAGGACGCGAGACGCGCGCTCTCCGCCGCGGTTCGCCCGGCCCTTTGCGCGATGAACGTCATCGCCGTCGGCGCGTACACCGATCCGGCCCACAAGCCGGCGAGCGATACGATCAGGAAAAGACTGTTGATAATGGTCCTGCGGCGATATTGCGGGGAAAACAGTTTCAGGAACGCGCGATGCATCGTCCACTTCCCGCCCAGTTCCTGCACCCTGTTTTCCCAGCGCGCGGGCTCGTGCACGTTATTGCGAATCAAGCCGATCAGCAGCGCGGGCACGCCGCCCAGCGCAAACATAGCTCTCCAGCCGTAATGGCTGCCGATGAAAATATTCGCGATGCCGGCAAGAAAAAATCCGATGTAGTAGCCCGTGTGCATCAGGGCCGCGCCCATCGTGCGCCGCTCTTCGGGCCAATCCTCGGAAACGAGCGCGGCGCCAATCGACCATTCGCCGCCAATCCCCACTCCCGCCATGAAGCGAAACACCGCGAGGCTCCAGATGCCCGTGGCGAACGCCGCCAGCAATGTGAAGAGAGAAAAACACAAAATGCTGAACATCATGGTGCGCACGCGGCCGAACCGGTCGGCTATCGGTCCCCAGACGAGCGCGGTGCCGTAGCCGATCAAGAACAGCGTGAAGAAGATGCCGCCGTAGTAGCCGAGATTCGCGGTGGTGGCGGGAATTCCGGAGCGGGGCAACAATTCCGTCAGCGCCGGAACGAGCACGAGGGAATAGATGAACGAATCCATTCCGTCCATGCTCCAGCCGCCCCAGGCGGCCCAGAAGCTGCGAATCTGGTTGCGCGTGAGCTTTGGTTTGGTTTTTGCCGTTATCGGAATTTGGGTCGTGGTCACGCGAGTCCGAGTACGTAGGCGGCGTTCCGGTCCAGGATCTTTTCCGCATCCCCAGGTTTCAGGCCGGAATCGCTGATGTATTGAATGGCGCGATTGTAAAGCTCTCCGCCTTCGTACGGATAATCCGAGCCGAGACAGATGCGGTCGGCGCCCATCGAATCCACGGCCGCGCGGAGCGCAGGCGGATGTCCGTGGCCCACGCTGCAATACCACATGCGCTTGGCGGTGATCGTCGGCAGCTCCGGCAAGGGATGTTCCCACTTGGAGATATTGTCCAGCCGTTGAAACACCATCGGGATCATTCCGCCCAGATGGGAATTGACGATTTTCAGTTTTGGATACTTCTGCGGAATGCCCGCTTCGATCAGATGCATCACCGAAACGGTGTCTTCCATCGGCGCTCCGATCGCCCAGCGAAGGTTGAAGGGAATCACGAACGGAGAATCGATGCCGTTTCCGGACGGATGAATGTACAGGACCGTGGCGCGCCGGTTGAGTTCTTGATAAAACGGGGCGAAGGCGGGATCGGCGACGGAATGCGCTCCGACAAACGTCGCCATCGTTGCGCCGACAAATTTCAGTTGATCGAGCGCGCGTTCGAGTTCCTTGAGCGCTTCATCGACGTGAGGCAAGGGCACGGCCGCGAAGGCTTTGAATTTTTTCGGCCAGCGGCTGACGGCCTCCGCGTATATGTCGTTGGCTTTCCGCGCTGCATTCACGGCGTGCTCTTTGTTTTCAAAGTGCGGCGCCTGCGGGCAGATGTCGAGAATCTGCATCTCGACGCCGTTCGCTTCCATCAGGGCGAAGCGCTTGTCCATTTCCGCCTGGCCCATCCCCGCGCCTTTGTTGCGCTGTGTGCCGGTGTCCACGTTTCCGTAGCTCTGGCACATGTCGAGGTAGTCGTCGGTCCAAAGATGCGCGTGGATGTCGATCCGCATACCCTTCTTGGCCTGCGCGCCCAGCCTCGCGCCCGCCAGCATGCCTGCCGCCGCGAGAGAACCCGCCCGCAGCACATCCCGCCGCGTGAAACCGCATCCGCATCCCATGATGGAATTGCCTCCCCAGCGATCGATCGGCAAAACACCCATTCAACGAACATTGTACGACGAATCGTTTTAGTAGCACAGGCACTCTTGCCTGTGCGGGTTTGGCAACATCTAAATTCGGCACAAAGGCAGGACTACCCATGCGAATTTTTCGACCGCCGATAATGCGTGGATACCTAAAAGTAGAGAAACCCGCACAGTCAGGAGTGCCTGTGCTACCTCAGCGCTGAGAAGCCTTCCCCGAAGCGACTTTGGTGTTGAATTCCGCGGATTGGTGCCGCGGGATCGTCAACGCCTTCCAATCCGCACCGGCAAAGTGTTTGGCGAGATAAACGATTTGACCCACGTGGTAGGCATAGTGCGCCAACTGGCGGTGGATGGTTTGCATGATGGAATGCGCCTCGCCGCGGATATAAGCGGTGCGGGAGAGGTCGGCGTCGGTCAGCGGGGCCAGCGCGTCAAAAGCAAGCTGCCAGCCCGATTCCCACAGCGCCAGAAGCTCGGCGCGCGTTTTCGGCGGCGCTTCAAATTCCGAATTGCGATCGCGATCGGGCTTTTCGCCGTCGCTGGTGAGGAAATCGGTCCAGCGGGAGCGCATGTTGCCCCCAAGATGCTTCACGATGATGGCGATGGAGTTGGATTCGCCGTCAACGGTCGCGTACAGCGCTTCATCGGAAGCTTGAGCCATGGCGCGGTCTCCCAGCCGCTTGTAGTAGCGGAGGAGGTCGACCGAATCTTTCAAACAAGACGTGGTGAATTCCAGAGCCATGCACGGATTTTGCAGCCGCCGCCACTGGAAATCAAGCGATGAAGTACATCGCAGCGGGGGGTGAGTGGCACACGCTTCAGCCTGTGGGGTTTGGTCCTTGCCAGCACAAACCCCACAGGCTGAAGCGTGTGCCACTAAACCCATTTTAGGCGTAAAATACTCGCATGCCGAAGAAGCCCGCGCCGACAATTGAAGTAACGTGCCCCTGCTGCGAGGCAAAGCTCACGGTGGATACCGACCTCGCCGTGGTGCTCGCGCACACGGCGCCGGTCAAGGCCGCGCCCGATGTGGACATCAGCGACGCGGCGCGCATCCTCGCCGATCAGGCCCAGAAGCGCGAAGACAAATTCCGCGATTCCTGGGTAGCCGAGAGCAAGAAGGAAGACGTCCTCAACCGCAAGTTCGAGGAAGCGCTCAAGAAAGCCAAAGACCAGCCCGTCGAAAAACCGTTGCGCGACTTCGATCTCTAAGTAGCACAGGCTGAAGCCTGCGCTACCAAAACACATCTGTCATACTGTCCCCGTGTTCCGAATCCGACTTCGCGCCGCCCTGATCCTGCTGGCCGTGTTGACCTTCCAGCACGATGGCACTTGCGGTGCGCCGCCCCAGGGAACTCCGCCCGCCAAATCTCAAAAGCTGCCGCGCCCGATTCCCCTGGGAGGCGTCATGACGCTCGAGCGCGATTCCGCGTCAGGTGAATTGCGCGCAACCACGAAGGATTCAACTCCCGCCCGGCCGGATGGCGCGATCCGTTCGCGCGTCACGTTGGTACAAGTGCCTTGCACGGTCGCGGCTCCGGACGGAACGCAGGTGCGCGGCCTCAACCAAAACGATTTTCGTTTGTTGGAAGACGGCGCCGCGCAGGAGATCGCTTCGTTCGATGCTTCGGCCACGCCGGCCGGCATCGCCCTGGTGATCGACGCGAGCCCCAGCATTTTTCACGAGCTGGAAGAAATGCGCGGCGCGGCGCGCTCGCTCGCCGAAAACCTTTCACCCGCGGACGAAATCGCCGTCGTGTCGTTTTCTTCCGAGGCGCACCGGCTCCTGCCCTTCTCGAAAAATCGCGAGTTGCTGAACCGCGCCATCGAGTCAAAATATCTCGCCAAGGTGGAGAATTCCTCCGAGTCGCGTATTTATGAATCCGTGTTTCTCGCGGCGCGCGAATTGTTTCAGGGGCGCGCGGGGCGCAAAGCGATCGTTCTGCTCACGGACGGGCAAGACAGCGGCCTGGGCCTCACGTGGGATCCGCGCAGCGCGCTGCCCGGCACGGGCGCGGGGGCGCGTCTCGCGTTTGAAGACGTGGCGCGCGAGCTGGGCGCGGACGGCATCGCGCTGTTCATCGTCTCCACCGAGAATCGCCCGCGCGGGATGACGCCGGAATGGCTGGAGGCGCACCGAAGCGAAATGCTGGTCACCGCGGAAGCGCGCAAGCAGAACATGCCGAACTACACGCTGTATCTGGCGGAGCTGGCGCGGCGCGCCGGCGGCCAGCTTTCTTTCCTGCGCGAAACCGGAAATCTGAGCGAGATTTACCGCCGCATCGCGCTGGCGATCAGCGCGCAATACACGCTCGGCTTTTATCCCAAGGCGGGAACCGCGCGCCCCGGCTGGCGCTCGCTGCGCGTCGAGCTGACCGAAAGTGCCAAGGTCCCTCCCGGCGCGAAGCTCACGTATCGCGGCTCGTATTATGTTTCCGCGTTTCAGTAGGACAGGCTTCAGCCTGTCTGGTTTTGATTTCTGCGTCGGTGGCAAAAATCAAAAGAAGACAGGCTGAAGCCTGTCCTACAAAACAGGGAGGCCCCATGTCAGCGAAAATCGAAGTCGAAAAGTTGGACGCGTCCCACTTCCGCGTCCGCGTGATCGAAGCCGGAAGCGAATCCATTCACCAGGTCACGCTCGATCCGAAAGACTACGCGAGACTCGCGGTCCCTACCGCAGATCCCGAGGACCTCATCCGGAAATCGTTTCAATTTCTGCTGGAACGCGAACCCAAGGAATCGATCCTCAGCCGCTTCGATCTGTCCGTCATCAGCCGCTATTTTCCGGAGTACGAACGTGAAATCAGGAAGAGGTTGTTGTAGCCCGCGTCTTCAGACGCGGGGGTTTTCGTATGATTTGGCAGAAACCTCCGCCTCTGAAGAGGCGGCCTACAGCACCACCACTGCTTGCGAGAGAACGTCAGCTGGGCGCTGCGGTCAAGGCTTCACCGAAACGTCGTAATACGCGATGGTGCCGCCCTCGCCGCGGATGGGCTCGATGCGCAGGATTTCGAAACGCCCGTGGTTCAAGTCCTGCACATTTTTTTGCACCGTCTCATGAAGATCGTGTTCGAGCTCCGGCGTTCGAGTCAGGGGCGCCAGCAAACGCGCATCGACGCGGTAGGTGGCGATTTGGCCGGGCGCAATGGTGCGCAGCTCGACCAGGGCCGAAGCGGGCAGCGGGCCGATCGAAGGCTGGTCGGTGTAATGAATGACGAGCGGCGAGAAGAGCACGAATAGCACGATCCCGGCGACCGCGAGATCGTACTGCCAGGTTCCCCGTTCGTAGGACCAGAACAGAACCCGCACGATGGCTCGCCAGAGCGTTCGCATATCAGTCGGCGGGCACTCCGTCGACGATCACGCCGTCGCGCATGTGCACCACGCGGTTGGAATACGCGGCCGCTTCGGGGTTGTGCGTGATCATGACGATGGTCTGGCCCAGCTCTTTGTTCAACTGGCTCAACATGGATAGCACAATTTCCGAATTTTGTGTGTCCAGGTTTCCGGTCGGCTCGTCGGCCAGGATAATTTTCGGTTCGTTGACGATCGCGCGCGCAATGGCCACGCGCTGCTGCTCTCCGCCGGACATTTCCGACGGCCGGTGCTTCAGGCGGTCGGTAAGGCCGAGCATCTTGGTGATGACCTCAAACCGGTGCGGGTCAAAGCCATCGCCGTAAATGTGTTGCGCGATGGCGATATTGCCCCGGGCGTCCAGAGTCGGCAAAAGGTTGAACCTCTGAAATACGAAGCCGATCTTGTGCCGCCGCAGCTTGGTGCGTTCGGCGTCGCTCATGGCGATCAAATCGTTGCCGTCCACCAGGACGTGGCCCCGCGAAGCCTGCGCCAGCCCTCCCAGCACATAGAGCAGCGATGACTTGCCGCAACCGGATGGTCCCATCACACTGACAAACTCTCCGGGCAGCACCTTGAAATTCACCCCGCGCAGCGCCGGAACTTCCACTTTTCCCGCGTGATAGAGCTTCCAAAGATTTTCGGTAACGACTATTGGCTCCACTCTCAGATCCCTTGTGGAAAACAGCGCTTCGGCAGGCGGACGTATTGTAGTCGTGATTGGCATTTCTGACTAGGCCCGAGCCCCCCGGGAACGCCAATCTCCCGATTGGCGTCAGGAAAGCCGCCAATCGGGAGATTGGCGTTCCCAGGGCTAGGGTCAATCGTAGGAAAGGGCCTCGATGGCGTCCTTGCGGCTGGCGAGCCAGGCGGGGTAACTCGCTCCCAGAAGTCCGCCCGCCAGCGCAATCAGCGCGGACCGCACAATCCAATCGGGCGTAATCAGGATCGATAACGTGGGAAACGAAGACAGAAACATGGCCCGCGCGACATAGCTCATAGCAATCCCCACCCCAATGCCAATCACACAGATGAGGGCCGATTCGCCGAGCAGCGCCCGAATGATGTATCCCTTGGAGGCGCCGATGGATTTCAGTACGCCGATATCCCGCGTCCGCTCGATCACGGTGGTGTACATCGAGAGCAGGATCACGAGGAAGCCGATCGACACGGCGAGCGCGATCATGCTTTCAATGAAGGCGTCGAGACCCGGCAGATTCGAGGCGGTCATCAAGGTCAAGAAATCCTTCAGCGGCCGGATCTCATATCCCGGAAAGACGGGCCGCATCTCGTCCATCACGGCCTGGGTGTGGTCCGCGCGGGTGCATTTGATGAAGAAAATCGAGGCTTTCTCGCGCGAGCCGGAAAGATCCTGCAACGTCGAGAGGGGCACGAACAGGCGCGCGCCCTTGCCGTGTTCCACGATTCCGGCGACGTGAAAATCGTGGTCCAGCAGACGGAACGTGCTGTCCACCGTGGCGTGCTTGGCCTTCGCCGCCCAGTCATCGAGCAGGATATCGTCCGGCCCCTGCATGTCATGGCCTTCCAGGAAAACGAATCCGTCCGAAACGTCGCGGAACGATTTCGGATCGATCCCGTAAATGATGTCCACACCGCCCGAGGAACTGAATTGCAGCAGGACCGGGGCAACCGCCTGCACGTACCGGAGTTCGCGCAATTTGTCGGCGATTTTGATGGGCATGGGCGCCCCGCTGAACGCAAGAAAGACGGAAGCGGACGGCGGTTGCAGCATGATATCCGCGCCGATGCCTTCGATGCGCTTCGCCGTCTCCTGCAGCAGGCCGCTGGTGAGCCCGACGATCAGGATGACCAGCGCCACTTCCACTCCCACGGCAATGACGCTCACGATCGTTCGAATCGGGCGGTGCAAAACATTGTTTACAACCAACTGGCGAATCATTGTTGTGGCCCAGATTGTGGCCCCGGTTGCGCTCCCGAAAGTTCGTCGCCCACGTGCACGAGTTCGGTGCCCACGGGCTGCGCCAGCTCAAACTTGTCGGGCGTAATCGGTTCGTTCAGCGTGAGCTTCAGAATCTTGATCTCCAGTTTGTAATCGTCCTGGGGGCGCCAAATATGGATGTCGCGGGCGAAGCTCGGCTGTGCCTTTGGCGGAGCGCCTTCGGCAGGGGCCGCGGGTACAGGCTGCCAATCGGAATATTCGATGTCAGAATCGAGCTTTCCGCCTGCTCCAAACAGTTGGACGCGGGAGACGCGCAGGTCGGTGCGGCTGTACCAGACTTTCCTCGCGATTTCGAATTTTCCACCCGCCGCTTGCCGTAGCAGGGTCAGGATGTAATAGCGGCTCACGCTGAAATCAAACTGCTCGAAGAGAACATTCGCCGTGGGCGAAAATTCCGGCCAGAACAATGCCTCGACAACATGTTGAGGACGCAGATTTTCAAGGGGCTTTTTCGATGGACGGACGAGGGCTGTTGGCCCAACTAAAAATGAGTTCTTCGAAGGAATATAAATCCGGAATTCCTTTTCGTCGGCGACCATGTCGAAGATGTTTTTGGCGACGACGGGAGCCTGTCCGATTACGCGCACCGTAGCAGGGCGCTGCGCCAGGATGAATCCGGGAACGTCATGGTATTCCTCGATGACGCCGCTATAGGTTGTCCCCGTGCTGGGAATCAGATCCACCGTCGCCTGCAG
>JBGQJJ010000047.1:0-12744 GCA_041498955.1 Terriglobia bacterium | reverse complement strand
CCCGCCGTCGGAGTTTCGCCCACCACAAAGATGAAAAGGGGATCCGCGTTTGCTTTTCTGAAAATCATCAGGCCGGGATACGATTCGCGCACTCTTTGAAGAAGTTTGTCTTCGCCCGTTATCTGACTGGCAGGCAGGTCGAAATACGGCCAGGGCATGATCGCGCGGTCGAATTGAAACAGCCGACTCTTGGCGCCTTGTTGGATGGCATCAATGCTGCGGTCAAAGAACAAGCCCAGGTGAGAGTGAACGGGGTCGGGGGTTGCCGCGATCACGAAGTGAATCTTGTTTCGGGAGCTTGGGGGCACGCACCAATTGTCCATGGACTCACAGAGTTGACGGATGCCAACCGCGTCGCCGGCGCCGCCCTTTCCCTTCTGGTTGGTCTTACCTTCATAGGGATCCAATTCTGGACCGCGCTCTGCGCCGAAGAAGTCTCGAATTTTTTCGCGGAGTTTCGTGGGATACCAATCGATTGGCGTAGTCGCTT
This sequence comes from Terriglobia bacterium, assembly GCA_041498955.1. Lineage (GTDB taxonomy): Bacteria > Acidobacteriota > Terriglobia > Acidiferrales > UBA7541 > Palsa-360. The sequence continues at coordinate 12,254 of JBGQJJ010000047.1, read as the reverse complement.
TGGTTGGGCTCGTTCCCTGGCTTCCCGGGGCAACATTGGCGGGAGTTCCCGCGCCCCTGCTCTCCGGCCCGGCCGGGGAGGAAGAAGACTGAGGGATCATTAACTTCGTGAGACTCCCTAACACCAGGATGACGACGAGGGCCAGGCCGCCTTTGCGCATCGTATTTACCTCGAGGTTGGAACTTGGGCCGTCGGGGTCCTAAAAGGTGAAGATCGAATGCTGTATATAACATCGAAATAATCTATGCAACAAGTTCTTTTCCCGCTCCCGGAGGACAGCCAGCGCAGGGAAGTGTTTTCAGCGGCGTGGCAGGACTTTGTCACTCGCCTCGTGCGGCAGGGGCCGGCGGGAGTACGAGGGTACCGATGCGAATGTAACCCTTGGCCCATTTGCGCGGGAGGGGTTTCCGGGCAGAATGATCGCGTGCTTGGAGCTGTTCATCGTATTCGCGGGCTTCAAGTCGCCGACGCCAGCCTCTGAGGGCCGAGGACGCCGATGATTGTCGTAGTCTGTATGTCGGTATTCGCTGTACTGGTCTTCCTGAGTTTGACCGGATCCGTAGACAAATCCCGGTCCCGATAGCTCCGGCCCGGCAGCATCTTTCTTGAGTTTGCCCATGCCCCACGAGCGGCCGGCCCCCCCACCGGCCGCTCTCCCCATTTCAGGCGCCGATTCGGAGCAGGTTTCAGTAGCACAGCCACTCTTGGCTGTGCGAATTCTGCCATCGCCGATAGTGTGTGGCTGCGTGAAAATAGAGAAAACCACACAGCCAAGAGTGGCTGTGCTACTCAAATTCCCGACTGCCGATTTTTAAGGAACGGTTTGCGGGGACGGCTCGTCCCGGTGCGGACCGGGACGAGCGGCCCTGAGGTTCGCTCGCGGCGATTACCGCTGCCGCCCGGGCGAACGGCCCGGCGGACGGTAACTGCCCAGCGAGCGAGGACGCATCCGCAGGCGTGAGCCCAGCGGAGGCGGGACATTGTGGAGCGGAGCGCTGCAATTGCTGCAGAGTTCTCCTCCGGAGTCGGTGGCCCTCAGCCAGTGGCCGCGAGCCGCGCATTCCGGATTAATGCATTGCACAGTCCATCCCGGCAAATACTGCACGCTTTCTCCCCCTGTGGAATGACGCGCCATTTTTTCCGTTCACGGTGAACCGTTCCGGTTCCCGGACCAGCTACGCACGGAAAAAGTTGCGGGGATTCTGTGCCGCCGGTCTTGTGGTGTCAAGGGAAAAGATACAATTCCTAGTGGTGGGGTTGCCAGCCGCGCAACGCGCCGCGGGACGCTTCGGGCGGTCAGGGGAAAAATTCCCGGCGAAATCTTCTTTCCTGCTTTACAACCTTTCCGGGCTTGCCCACAATCTGTGCTTCTAACACGTGAAACGAAAGGACAGGACGTCTCCGCATGAGGAAAGGAACACGGTTCGCGATAGCGGGTGCATTTTTCTGGCTCGCGGCTGTGTCCGCGGCCCACGCGCAGCAGCAACCGGCCGAAACCGGGGATCCCAACGCGCCTTCCGCGCCGCAACCGGCGGATAGCGCCACTCCCGCGGCCCAAAAGAAAAGTTCCGACGCTGCCAAGGCCGCCAATCCGCCTGCGCCCGGCGTTCACCGCTTTTGGGATCGCGAAAATGATTGGTTGTTCGCGGGCGTTGGCGCGGGGCGCGCCCTGGACTACGCTTCGACGCTCAATCTTCGGCGGCGCGGCATCGATGAAGTCTTCCTGACGAACTCCATTGTGGACAACCATCCTCTGTTTGGAGGGATCGAGGTGGCGGCTACGGCTGCCTCGGTCGGCGTCTCCTACCTGTTCCATCGCACCGGCCATCATCGCCTGGAGCGCTGGACTTCCGCGATTCATTTCGGAGTCGCGACGGGCGGCGCGATTCGCAACTACGCACTGAAAACACCGCATCCTGGTTGAGCGGTGCAATATTCCGGCGTGCGTGTCGGCAATTCCTGAGCTTGGACCTGATCGGAGCAAACGGCTGCCCGCCCAAAATACGGGCGGCCTCTACGAAACCATTGCCAACGAGGCAGACCGGTTTTGTAGCGGCCATTCCGTCCCGTGCCTTTCGGGACGGAATGGGCATCTTCGCGGTCAAACGGCGTTCCCACCAACGCGTCGCCGCGCTTGCGCCCGCGGGGCGGGTTGCATCATACTCCGCGCGCTGCGACCGCGTTTCTTCTCCGGCGCGGCATCGTCAGGGGCAAACAAGTGAATCGCCGAAGTAAGCAAGCGGCTGTATTTTTTCCCGCGCTTTTCATTCTCTTTGCGGCCGGCTTGCTTTTTGCCCCGCCGAGTCGCGCGCAGCAGCCGCAGGCCCCCGCAGCCACGCAATCGCCTGCCGCCGTCCCACCTGCTACCGGACAAGTGCAAGGCTACACGCTTACGCCTGGCCAGGAAGCGCAAGCCATCGGTTACGCGCACGCCCGGCACGAACTTTATTTTCTCGACGTCGCCTATGGACTTCTCCTGCTGGTGCTCCTGCTGCACCTTCGCGTCGCTCCCGCCTATCGCGATTGGGCCACAAAATGGGCCGACGGCGGTTTTGGCCAAATCTTCTTTTTTACCCCGCTCCTGCTGGTGACCACCGATATCCTGAGCTTGCCCACCGCGATTTGGGAGCACCGCCTGGCATTGCAATATCAGCAGTCGATTCAGGGCTGGGGATCGTGGCTCACGGATTGGGCCAAGGGCGAGGGCGTGGAGATGGCGATCGCCATTCTGCTGGTGTGGGTATTGTTCGTGGTCATTCGGAAGAGCCCGCGAAAGTGGTGGTTCTGGTTCTGGCTGGCCGCCGTGCCTCTCATCGTTCTTGGCGCGGTCGTCGAGCCGCTGATTGTCGAGCCGCTGTTTTTCAAGTTTACGCCGCTCGCCAGTTCCGAGCCGCGCCTTGCCGGCAACATCGAGCGGATGACGATCCGCGCCGGGGCCCCGATTCCGCAGAGCCGCATTTTCGAGATGAACGCCAGCGCAAAACTCAGAGAACTGAACGCCTACGTGACAGGCCTCGGAGCGAGCAAGCGCGTCGTTGTTTGGGACACGACCATCCGGCGCATGAGCGGAGACGAAGTCTTGTTCGTGACGGGCCACGAAATGGGCCACTACGTTTTGGGCCACGTGCGCGACGGCATCCTGTTTGCCTGCGCCGTGCTCATTTTTTTCCTCTATCTCGCCTATCGCCTGCTGCACTGGATGCTGGCGCGCTGGGGAGAAGCGTGGTCGATTCGCGGCCCGGGCGACCTCGCTTCGCTGCCGGTCCTGATTCTCCTGCTGATGGTGTTCGGATTCCTGTTCACGCCCATTTCAAACGTCTACGGCCGCCACCTCGAGCATCAGGCCGACCAGTACGGGCTCGAAGTGATCCACGGCTTGGTTCCGGATGCGCCCGTGGTGGCGGCTCACTCGTTTCAAATCCTGGGTGAAGTCGATCTCGAGGAGCCGAATCCCTCGACTGCCGTGAAATTCTGGTTTTACAATCATCCGCCGCTCAATGAGCGCATGCGCTTCGCGCAGACGTACGACCCGTGGTCCCAGGGCCGCGCGCCTGAATTTGTGACGGGTGCGGGTTCTGCTGGAAGCCCGCCCAAATAATGGAACCGGCCGGCCCCTCGTCGAAAGAAAAAGGAGAACCGCGTTGAAAAATCGAATTCGTGAAATGGCGTTGTTGTCCGCGCTCTTAGGGTTTGCCGGGCTTCCTGCGATGGCCCAGGACGCGACCGCGACCGTGGCCACGCCCGCTGCTGCAGCCGCCCCCGATCCGGCCGCGAAACCGCCTTCGTGGGGCGTGCCTGTTGGGCGAATGTTTTTCCCGCGCAACTGGCTGCGCGGCTACGTGAACTTCGACGTCGCCCCGCCGCACAACGAGCCCGACCTCGGCCGCTGCACGCAGTCGCAGACGATCATCATCGCCGCCGGGGGAGCCAATTCCCTCTGCAATGCCTACGCACGCTACCTGCTGGGCGGCTACCTGGAAATTCAGCCGTTTGGCAGGACCTTCGCGCGCCATGTGTTCGTGTTTTTGACGCCAACGTTTTCCTTCGGCAACAATGTCCCGCAATTCAAATACACGGCTTCCATGGCCGGGATTGCTTTCGAGCGCGCCGTCGGGATTGGCATCGAGTTGCCAAAGAATTTTGAGTTTCGCGTAGCCCAGCACCAAGTGGACTGGCTCGGCAAGTACAAGAGCAACGTCGGTGGGCCTGCTGGCCTGGACCTCGGCACCTCCGGCCCCTACGGCCTGTACACAACGATCGGCGCGCGTTGGTACTTTGGCGGCTACGGCCGCGCACGCGAAGGGCGCTAGAGTTTGAGTGGCAACCAGGATTCCTCAGGGTTTTGTAGCGCCCGCCTTCAGGCGGGCATCCGCTTGGCTCCAAAATGCCCGCCTGAAGGCGGGCGCTACACGTAACACTGAGTGACCATACGGGCGCACTAGCATCGTCCGCTCATCCGCCGAGCACATTATTACGTACTAGAATATGAAGTGAAGACGTACGGGTGTTGTCCGGAGGAGAATTTTTATGAGCCTTCGACAAAGTACGGTGGCTGTTTTCGTGGCGGCGGTAGTGTTCCTCGCCACGACGGCGCGGCGGACAGGGATCACCAGCTCAGCCGCGGCGGACTTTAAGGAAGTTCGCGCTGCATCGAACGCGCCAGACCCGGCGTCTACACCTGTCCTGGTCGAGCTGTTTACCTCGGAGGGCTGCTCGAGCTGCCCGCCGGCGGATGCGCTGCTATCGCGTCTCGACCGGACGCAGCCGGTTCGGGGCGCCGACATCATCGTCCTCGAAGAGCATGTGGATTACTGGGATCGCCTCGGCTGGAAGGATCCGTTTTCTTCCGAAGCCGTGACGGCGCGTCAGAGCGAATACGGCGAAGCCTTCGGCGGGCGCCAAGTGTACACGCCACAAATGATCGTGGATGGGCATGCGGAATTTGTCGGCAGCTCGGACAGTAGCGCGTTGCGCGCGATCCGCGCCGCGAGCCAGGTGCCAAAACCGGATATTCAGCTCTCTTGGGAAACGGGCGAGACCCTCGCCATCCACATCGAACCGCTGACCACCGCGGCTCAGCATGACGCCCAACAGGTGTTTCTCATCGTCGCCGAAAACATGTTGCACTCCGACGTGAAGCGTGGAGAAAATGCGGGCCGCGCCCTCGAACACAACGGCGTCGTCCGGCAGCTCTTGCCGATCGGGAAAATAGACCCTGCGTCTTCCGGATACGCTTCGAGCGTTGCGGTCCACTCCGTCCGCGAATGGAAGCGCGCCAATCTGCGCGCCGTTGTTTTCGTTCAGGAACGCCGCAGCCGCGAGGTCCTCGCCGTTGCAGCCATACCATTTCCCAGAGTCTAATTTGGAAGGTTTTAGTAGCACAGGCTTCAGCCTGTGTGGTTTTGGCCTAGCCTGTATCAAACCCCACAGGCTGAAGCCTGTGCCACTTTTCTCTGTCCAATCGTCGCTCATGATAAAGTAGCGCCCGCTCCATGGCGCGGATTGAAACCTCGGTGCAGATTGCGGCTCCCGCCGAAGCGGTGTTTGCGTTTTTCGTGCCGCAGCGGATGCCGTACTGGTATGGCGCGGAAATGCAAGCGTGTTTTGAAGTGCAGGACGGCGCTTCGGATTTTGCCGTTGCGCAAAAGGTGCAGATCACGGGCAATGTGGGCAAGCGTGAAGTTTCGCACACGGCGGTCGTGACCGCGCTCGAGCAGGCTCAGCTTTTTGAGTGGCGATTCAGCGACCGCTACGGCGTCAAGGGTCTGGAACGCTGGGAGCTGGAGCGAGTAGGGGCGCCATCGCCTCAGCGTCCGCAGAAAACGATTGTGCGGATGCGCAGCGACTACACGATGCCGGGCCTCGTCGGCAAAGCGATGGACTGGCTTATGACGCGCCATGCGGTCGCGAGGCGCAATCAGGATTATCTCTTGCGTCTCAAGCGCTACGCCGAGCACGAGCCGGACTGAACTCATGACGCCAGAACAAAATCCCGAAAACGCGCCGCCACTATTGCCGCTCGGCCCGCCCGAAGGCCCCATTCGCGGCGCGAAAGCCATTTTTTGGAATGAACGCGAGTTCCGGGCCGGATGGCGTCTCCTGATTTACCTCCTCTTCGTCGTGCTTTTTATCCTGGCAGGAACTTTCCTGACGCTGGTTTTGCATTTTCCGCAACTCGCCCGCACGGGCCTCACGGCAACGTCCCTGCTCGTTCAGGAGAGCGTTGAATTGTTCGCGGCGTTCGCGGCTGTGGCGATCATGGGGATGCTCGAAGCCCGCCCATTCGGCGGCTACGGCCTGCCGCGCGCCTCCGCGTTCGGCGCGCGCTTCTGGCAAGGAGCAGCGTGGGGAATCGCGATGATCGCGGCGATTATTTTCCTGATTCGCGCGTTCGGAGGATTTTCCTTCGGCAACTTGGCGCTGCGCGGTCCGGTGCTATGGGGCTACGCGTTGCTATGGGGCGTGGTGTTTCTTTCTGTTGGCCTCTTCGAGGAATTGCTATTCCGCGGGTACGCGCAATTCACGCTCGCCACGGGCATCGGATTCTGGCCGGCGGCCACAGCGCTTTCCGCCGCGTTCGGCGCGATTCACATCCGCAATAGTGGCGAAGATCTAGTCGGCGCTCTGAGTGTCTTCGTGATCGGAATGTTTTTCTGCCTGACATTGCGGCGCACCGGCAACCTGTGGTTCGCGGTGGGACTGCACGCCGCCTTCGATTGGGGCGAGACGTTTTTGTTTTCCGTGCCCAACAGCGGCCTCGTCGCGCCCGGCCACCTGCTGAATTCCTCCGTGCACGGCCCGGTGTGGCTCACCGGCGGCACGGTGGGGCCCGAAGGCAGCGTCATGGCGTTTGCGGTTGTTGGGATCGCCGCGGTTCTGTTCGTGTTCGTCTATCCCGCGAAGGTTTGATCAAATGTTCTGTCCTTACTGCTTGCTCGCGATCAAGATCGCTGTGCAAACCGGATCTAGTAGCGCAGGCTTCAGCCTGTGGGGTTTGACTTTCGCATGCGATACGAACCCCCACAGGCTGAAGCCTGCGCTACTCGAACGAACATGACTACGCGCGCAAGGTCGCGCCTAGCTTTTGTTCGAGGGCGGCGAGAATCCGCGAAGAAAAATCTGTCAGTTGAGCTTCCGTGAGCGTGGCCTGGCGGCTTTCAAACCTCACGCGGACGAGCAGCGCGAATTTTCCTTCCGGCACATTCTTGCCGCGAAATAAATCCACGGCGTCAATCGAGGAAACTTCGGCGACGCCGAGCGCGCGAATTGCTCCTTCAATGCCGGCAAACGTAGTTCCATCCACGAGAATGAGAGAGAAGTCGCGCTCGACCGCCGGAAAGCGGGAAAGCGGTTTGTAACGCAGCGCCGCGCGCGCGGATTTGTAACCCGCGCACAGCGGCTCGAGTTCCAGTTCGGCGATGTACGCGTCCTGCCGCAGCTTGAATCGATCCGAAACGCGCCGCGAGAGTTGCCCGGCATGCCCGATTGGCCGCGCCGCCACGCCATCGGCCCGCAGCGAAATCGTTCCTGCATGGGCGGCATGAAGCCACTCCGGGCCGCCCGCGGTCCAGGCGAGCCCGCCCGCGAGATGCCCGATCCGATCGAGGTCGCCCTTCAAGTCGGCAAACGCGTAGGCGCGTTCAGTTTCGGCGACGCCTTTTTCCCGCGCGAGACCCGTTGCGCCGAGTGTAACGACGCGCGTCTCGACCGGCTGCGTTCCATTCCAGCCGTACGTCTTGCCGAATTCAAACAGGCGCACGTTGCGCTGCCCGTGATTCAGATTCCATTCCAATGTTCGCGCCATTGTGACCGCTCCGGTCGAGCGCATCACGGAAGCGTCTTCGGCGAGAGGATTCGCAATGCGAGCAGGCGCGGCGCCTTCCGAGCGGAACATCGCGTCGCTCGGTTCGTCCACGATCGGAATCGTGATGATCTCCTGGTAGCCGAGGCCGATCAGGATTTCGCGCAGGCGGTCGTCGGCTTCGGCGTAGTCGAGCCGCGCGGCGGGGAGTTTTGCAGCGGGCAGGCGCGCCGGAAATTTGTCGACGCCGTAAATTCTTGCGACTTCTTCGACGAGGTCCACTTCGCGCGTGACGTCGCCGCGCCAGGACGGCCGCCGGCACTTCCACGCGGCTTCGGGCGATCCCGCGCTGCCGCGCGCCGCATACGAACGCGCCGGCGCGAATCCCAGCCCGGTGAGAATCGTTTCGATCTCCGCGTCGGGCACGTCCGCGCCCATCACGCGCAGGAATTCCTTGCGGGTCAACTCGATCCGCGGCGACTCGGCGCGTCCCGGATAGACGTCCACCACGCCCGCGAGCACTTCGCCGCCGCCAATCTGCTGAATGAGTTCGGCGCAGCGGCGCGAAGACGTCTCCGCCATTTCCATGTCCGCTCCGCGCTCGAAACGCATCGAGGCTTCCGTGCGCAGGCCGAGCGCCTTCGACGCGCGGCGAATCGAAATCGGATCGAACCACGCGGATTCGACGAGAATGTTGCGGCTCGCGGAACGAATTTCTGAGTCGCCGCCGCCCATCACTCCGGCGATGGCCATGGGGCGCGTCGCGTCGGCGATCACGCACATTTCGTTCGTGAGCGCGCGCTCGATGCCGTCGAGCGTGCGCATTTTTTCTCCGGCCCGCGCGCGCCGCACCACGATCCGCTTCTCGGCCAGAAGATCCATGTCAAACGCGTGCAAGGGATGCCCGAGTTCGAGCATGACGTAATTGGTCGCATCCACAACGTTGTTGATCGAAGCCTGCCCGAGCGCTTGGAGGCGCTGGCGCAGCCAGTCGGGCGACGGCCCCACCTTCACGCCGCGCAGGACGCGCGCCGTGTAGCGCCCGCACAATTCCGGCGAGTCAATCTGCACACGCGTAGCCGCCGCAACCTGCTCGGAGGATTCGCGCGGACGCGGATCGACGCGCTTGAGCGGCAAGCCATACAACACCGCCGCTTCGCGCGCGATGCCGTAGTGCCCCAGGCAATCCGCGCGGTTCGAGGTCAGCTCGGCGTCGAGCAGCGGACCGGCCGCGGTCTGCTCCAGCGCCTCCACGGCCGTGCCGGAGAGCGAGAGCCGCGTGCGCAGTTCTTCCGGCGCCGCAGTCAGATCGACGAATTCTTTCAGCCAGTTGTAGAGAACTTTCATAGTTCGTCTTTCGTATGCCAGGGCCGGGACAATTCAATCGCACTCAAAACATGATCGTCAAGGTGTAGCGCGTTTTGCTGTAGCCCGCCTCTTCAGAGGCGGAGGTTTTTCGATGTCGCGTCGGCAAATCCCCGGGTCTGAAGACCCGGGCTACAGCAACATCGCACAACCCGCTTCTGGGTAAAAATCTTTGTGGGTCACGGCTTCAGCCGTGACATAAATGCCTTGCTCAGTTCGGCTTTAGCCGCTGACGCTTTTGTTTGGGCGCCGAACCCTCAGAGGTTAAAGCCCAACTACTCGAACCGATAATGTCGGACCTAAAGCTCCGACCCACAATTCTGATCCACCGAATTAGAACCGTGCGCAGGGTTTTACTTTGCCCAACGCTTCGTTCTGAAAGCGCTAAGCGAACTGCCGCAAAAAGCGCACGTCATTCTGAAAATACAACTGCAAATCGTTGATGTTGTATTTGAGCTGCGTCAACCGCTCAACGCCCAGGCCAAAGGCGAAGCCCGAAAACTTTTTCGCGTCGTAATTCACGAAGCCGTAGACGGCGGGATCGACCATGCCCGCGCCGAACAGCTCGATCCAGCCGGATTGCTTGCACACGTTGCAGCCCTTGCCGCCGCAGAACACGCACGTTGCGTCCACTTCCACCGAAGGCTCCGTGAACGGAAAATAACTCGGCCGCAGGCGTGTCTTCACTTTCGGTCCGAGAAATTCGCGTACGAAATATTCGACCGTGCCCTTGAAATCGCAAAACGTGATGCCGGTATCGACGGCGAGGCCTTCGATCTGGTGGAACATGAAGCCGTGCGTCGCGTCGGGATTGTCGCGGCGATAGACTTTTCCAGGCACGATGATGCGCACGGGCGGCTGCTGTTTCTCCATCGTCCGCACCTGCATCGGCGAAGTGTGCGTGCGCAACAAAAGAGGCGCGGCTCCCGGAGGCGCGGCCATGTAAAACGTGTCCATGTTGTCGCGCGCGGGATGATGCTCGGGAATATTGAGCGCCTCGAAGTTGTAGTACGGCGTCTCCATCTCCGGCCCGGCAACCACGGAGTAGCCGAGCGAAAGAAAAATCCGCTCGATTTCCTCGAACGTCTGCCGCAGCGGGTGCCGCGAACCGAGCGGCCGGACGACGCCGGGCAGCGACAAATCTTCGCGCTCGCGCGCGAGCGCCGTTTGTTCGGACGCTGCTTCGATCGCCGCGTGCCGCGATTCGAGCGCCGCTTCGACCTGCGTCTTCAATTCATTCAGCGCCTGGCCGACCGCGCGCTTCAGATCCGGTTTTGAGGGCTTGAGCCACGTGTCGGTGACTTGCGTGAGCAAGCCGGATTTGCGTCCGAGCCACGCATCGCGCAGAGATTTCCAGCCGTTTTCGTCCGTTGCGCCCGCGGCGTCCCGATCAAACCGCGCGCGCAATTCGCCGAAGCGCGCCGCTACCTGCTCGGGCGTCGCCGCGTCGAGCGGCGGAAGAATCTTTCCGGTCGAAATTGGATTCGCGTCCATGGGGCAATGAATAATCCCGGCAACACCGTGATGAGTACTGCTGTAGCCCGGGTCTTCAGACCCGGGGATTTGCCGCGCGTGCAGAAAGACCCCGCCTCTGAAGAGGCGGGCTACAGGACTACGCCTTGGCTTTTGCGCCGAGCGAAGCCTTGGCTTGCTCGACCAGCTGCGTGAATCCCGCGGCATCCTTCACCGCGATATCGGACAGCATCTTGCGGTCGATCTCGACGCCCGCGGCCTTCAGCCCGTGCATCAACTGGCTGTAGGAAATTCCCGCGTTGCGGGCCGCCGCGCCGATGCGCTGAATCCACAGCCTGCGGAACTGGCGCTTGCGGGCGCGGCGATCGCGGTAGGAATAACGCTCCGCGCGATTCACCGCTTCCTGAGCGGACTGGTAGAGCTTGGATTTTGTGAGGAAAAATCCTTTGGTGCGCTTCAAATACTTCTTGCGGCGCGCGCGGCGTTTGGTTCCGCGTTTGACTCGAGCCATTTTATTTTCTCCAGTGCGGAGACGCGGCGCATCCCGGAGCATCGAGGCAAGTCCCCGCGCACGGGAACCGGCACACAATCGGAAAGCGAGAGTGTCTCCACGGCGTGTTTAGAAGCTCAGCGAAAATTTCGCATTTCGCGAAATTCTTGCGAGCATTGGCCCGGTCCTCAATTGAATTGGACCGGACCGCTGGCCGGCAGGCCCACCGTGGCGGGTTGCGCTCTGCCTGGCGCAGCAAAAGCTTTTAGTAGCACAGGCACTCTTGCCTGTGTGGTTTTTGCAATCGCAGCAACGTGGGTTGGCCCTGGAGCGACCTACAACCCCGCACAGCCAAGAGTGGCTGTGCTACAGAACCTAGCCGTACGGCAACATCTTGTGGACGTTGCCCGCGTCGGCCGGATGGACCAGCTTCATTTTTTTCAGGCGGCGCATGCGATTGGCTTTCTTGGTGCCCAGCAAGTGCCGCTTGCCGGAGTGCATGCGCATCACTTTTCCCGTCGCCGTGATCTTAAACCGCTTGGCGGCGCCGCGATGCGTCTTGAGCTTGAGCTTCTTTACTTTTTTTGCCACGAATGTTTCCCCTCTGAAATTCTTCCAAGCAAGTAGAACAGGCTTCAGCCTGTTTGGTTTTGTGCTGATCTTACCCGAAAACCAGACAGGCTGAAGCCCGTCCTACTCAGGTTTCAGGCCTGCCCACCGGCAGTCGCGCCCGCTGGTTTCACCGGCGCCGCGCCGCCGCGCTTGGGCGCCAAGAGCGCCATCAAAACATTTGCTTCCATGCGCGGGCCGATTTCGACCAGCGCGTGCTCCGCAATTTCCCCCAGCAGCCGGTGCATTTTCGCGCGGCCCACTTCCTGGTGAGCCATTTCGCGGCCGCGATGAAAAATCATCGCTTTGACCTTGTGTCCTTCGCCAAGAAACCGGATGATCTGGTTCTTGCGGACCTGGTAATCGTGCTCCGCGGTCGCGGGACGGAACTTGACTTCCTTGAGTACCGAGCCCTTCTGATGCTTTCGCTGCTCGTGCGCTTTTTTGTTGGTTTGGTAAAGATATTTTCCGTAGTCGGTGATCTTGCAAACCGGCGGGTCGGCGGTCGGCGAAATT
>JBGQJJ010000046.1:0-12762 GCA_041498955.1 Terriglobia bacterium | reverse complement strand
TGGAGAATCGAGCGCTTGTTCGCGTGGCTGCATAATTTTCGCCGTATCGTCATTCGCTGGGAATATTACCCAGAGAATTTCCTCGGGATGGTGCAGATTGCTTGTGCCCTCATCCTCCTGAGGCATTTATGAGATGGCTTCCAATTTCAGGATCAGCGGATCGATTTCCACGGCGGTGACATGCCCGGCGCCGTTGCGAAGCGCAGCAGCCACATCATTGCCTGTGCCCGCGCCCAGGACTAACACAGCGGGCGGGTCCTGGTAAAAATGATAGGGCAAATTATAGGCGTTCCACTCCATGGGTTCCTGTTTGAACTCTTTCGGGTGTGAAGCAACAAAGGAAGGCGATAAATTGAGGATTTGCTGATACCAGCTACCGTTGGTTGTAAGCTGGTAGGCAACCAGTTCACCGTCTTGGCGCATTGGACGCAAGGTCAGCTTCTGATATGGCGACCAGTAATCCTTATTTTCATTCCCCGGGCCGATAGCAGTTAAGCCCACGCAAACGGTCAGAACAATTACTGAAGCCCATCGCAAGCGAGCTAGAGGCCAAACAAACCACACCAGCATTGCGCCGGCCAGAAGGAACCACGTCGCAGGCGGTTGGAACAAGAAACAAAGCAGCGTATACAGACCAATTCCCACCAAGCTTCCGACAATGTTAACCGAGTACCCCAATATGCCGTTGGGAGCATTCTCCAGATACCAACCCACTAATTGGCCGACGGGAACGAATGCGAATGAAATCAGAGCAAAGATTGGCACGATCACAATCACCGCAAGGCCCAGAAAAGCCAATGAATTTAATCTCATTGGAATGTAAGGTACGCCCCAGACGTTCACCTCCGAGGAAGCGCCAATATAACCGGGTAAGCTAATGATCAGCTGGCGTAAGGCAGGCCAAGGAAGCTTGACGATGACGGCAAGAGTTGCCAGCGGAGCTAGCAGGGACAGCAAATTGATCTGGCGACGCACCAGGTAGCATCCCAGTCCAAATCCCAAAAAGCAGGCAATCAAGACGAAGTTCTTGAAGTAGGCAAAGATCCGGACATCGGAAGAAATCCAGCGGATCATCAGCAGCTCGAGAAATAAACCGAGAATACTCACCAATGCCAATTTCCCATGGCTGAAACCGCCGAGATCCTGCGGTGAGAATTCCCATCGCGCGACCCGGCGGCGCAGGGCCGCGGCGGATGCGCTACGATTCTCGACTCCATAGTAGTCAAACAGCCAAAGGCTCACGATGCTGCTCAAGCCCACAAGGAAAACAAAGGCGGCCCCAGATTTTACCATTTACTTAGCTCACTCATTTGTGAAATCGCCCGCCAGATTTCCCTTTCGCGGCCAAAAACATGGCTGGAGGTTATTAACTTCATGCAGAGGTTCCATAGTGTTTCGGCGCAAATCTTCCACAAATCTCTTCAGCACTCATAGAACCATTGCCACAATCAATTAAGCTATTTTGATCCAGTTATTTACAGGATCTAGGGAAAGGACAGACGTTCAGTAGTCTACGATTGGTTGCAGTGAATTCGACGGGGGATGCCTGTTTGTGAACAGGCCAAGAGTCGCTTTTCCACTCATGGAATCAATAAGATAGGCGGGTTCCAAGATTCCGGACTCGCATTCCCGACTCTCCCCATCTCGGCAATCGCCTCCCCTGATGTCCTGACGCCAGGAGGCAGGTTTTTGGGGCATTCACACCCTTGCCTGTGCCGGTTTTGCGATCGTAGGTGAGTCTGGGAACCTGACAGTGGGGCTCACAAAACCGCACACCTGCGCCGCGGCGGATGGCTGTGCTACTTATTTTTTCTTCGCTTTGGGTTTCGGCTTCGGCTTTGGCGCGGGAGTCGCTTTCCCCGGCGCCATACGGTGAGGTTGTATTTTTGCGGGAGTCACCGGCCCAGTCGCCGCCGCTGATTCCGGCTTGGAAGACACTTCGCCCTTCTTCTTCGGCTTTTCCGGTTTTTTCTTTTCTTCCACTTTCTTGGGCGGTTCCTTGATGCCGGCAAGTTTTCGCAGAATCTTGGCGTGGTCCTCAGGCTTACGAGCCCGGCCCAGGAGCTGCAATTGGAAAAATTCTTCCACTACTTTATCGAACTTCGCGCCGCGCTCCATTCCGAGAAGTTCGAGTTCTGTGGCGACGCCCGGCAGCGCCTGGCGAATCGGTTTCCACTTGCTGAAGTAGGTCTTTATTTTGCCGACGGCTTTCCCGTTGTTCGATTCGGCAAGAATGTACGCCACCAACTCCAGCGGCGCCTTTTCCAGGAACGCGTAGGCGTCGCGGACGGCCGCTGTCTTGGGGCCGGAGAGGAGCTTCACAATCTTCAAGGCTTCCGGCTCCACATCGTTTACGGAGCGCAGCTCCGAGGAAGGAAGCGACATGCGGCTGAGCACGGATTTTCGCTCGCTATCCTTCAGCCGACCGAGAATCGCCACGGTGACCGGAGCAAACAGGCGCGGGCGCAGCCCCGAGGAAACCATATCCTCGCGGACACGAAAAATCCGGTTGATGGCGTCATAATCGGGGTGGCGCTTCTGCAGCAGCGGATGCACGACCCCCATCAGGCCATGCGCTTCCCAGGCCTTGAGGACCGCCGCCGGCTTCTCTTCGCGGGTGACTTGCCGGAACTCGCCGCCGGCGTCCTCCTGCGAGATGGTCTCTTGCAATTCGCGCTCGAGCGCCAGGTTGAACCAGTCCCTGGTGCGAGACTCCATCTTGAAGCTCATCCGGGCCTCATAGCGCAGCGCGCGCAAGAGACGCACGGGCTGGTTCGTAAAACTGTGAATCGACAACGCGCGAATCTCGCGCCGTTCCAGGTCGGCGAGGCCATTGGTGGGGTCGAGCAGTAAGCCGCGGGAATTCGGATTCAAGGAAATGGCGATGGCATTGATGGAGAAATCGCGGCGCCTCAGATCTTCCATGATCGTGGAGAAACGAGTGTCCGGTTTCGCCCCGGGGCGCGCGTAAATATCCTCGCGCGCGGCCGAAATGCTCGCATCCACCTCTCCGGAGAGAAGCAATTCGGCGGCCCGCAACGAATCGTCTTCCTTCGTCAATCTCGCGCCGCCCTTTTCCAACTCGCGGATGATGCGCGACGGGTTCCCCTCGATGGTGAAATCCAAATCGCGGATGGACATTCCGGAAACGACGTCGCGCACGGCGCCGCCGACCAGATACAGATTAGCCTCGGACTCGGTGGCGAGTTCCTGGATGCGAACCATTGCGGCGCGCTGCTCCGGGGAAAGGCGGCTTTCGAGTTGGAACATGTAATCAGGCATGCGTATACCGTCCTCGGCCGGAGACGCCGCTTATTTCTCTGCGTCCCCGCACCCGATCGAATTTATCGCGCCACGGAAGCGTTCCCGTGAATCGGCTTTGGCCTTCACGCCCGCGGGTGATGCGCTTTATAAATCTGTTTCAAGCGCTCCTCGACCACGTGCGTGTAAATCTGAGTCGTGGAAATATCCGCATGGCCCAGCATGAGCTGGACCGAGCGGAGGTCCGCACCCCCTTCGAGAAGGTGCGTGGCAAAACTGTGGCGCAGCTTGTGCGGCGTGAGACGCCCGCGCAAGCCCAGGCGCATTCCATAATCGTGCAGGATCTTCCAAATCCCGACGCGGCTGAGTCTCCTGCCGATGTGCGTCAGGAAGAGCACATGGTTGTGCGGCGGAGGACTCAACGGCCGGGCAAATTTGGGACGCGCCTGCGCCAGATATTGCTCGACGGCCTCGATGGCTTTGCGTCCGATGGGCACCAGGCGCTCCTTGTCTCCCTTGCCGATGCAGCGAACGCAGCCCATGCGCATATCGATGTCGGTAATGCGCAGATTCAACAATTCGGAAACGCGCAGTCCCGTGGAATACAGGACCTCCAGCATGGCCCGATCCCGCAGTCCGATCGGAGTCGCGAGGTTCGGTGCCGCGAGCAGCTTGTTAATTTCTTCGACGCGCAGATAGGTCGGCAGGCTGCTCCGGACTTTCGGCGACTCCAGGTTTTCGGTCGGGTCCGTGTCGACCGTGCCTTCCATCATCGCGAATTTATAGATTCCCCGGAGCGAAACCAGATACCGCGCCACGGAGCGGCTGTCCAGCTTATCCTTGTACAGGCTGGAAAGAAAATCGACAACGTCTTCCCGGGTGACGTCCTCCAGGCGTAGTTTGTGCCGCTTCCCGAGAAATTCCGCGAATCTCTTGAGGTCGCGGCCATAGGCGAGAAGGGTATTCTGCGCGAGGCCTTTTTCCACGCGCAAATAACTCAGAAAGACATGAATTCTGGATTCCATGGCTATTTATCCAACGATCCCTTGCTTCCCCGTCCCGGTTCCGGCCGAATGAAACGCGATGCCGTACACCTCGCCGATCTCGGCGCACCGCAAGGCCCAGGCGAGTCCCAGATAAGTCAGCGTCGCCCCGCCGATGAGCGCGATAAAAACGAGCAGGCGGGGCAAGAAGTGCTCGATGCTGTCAAACTGAGAGTACCGCAGAGCGCCCCAGCAGACGACTCCCATGGCCCCTGAGCAAACCGCAATTTTTGCCAGGGACGCCGCGATGTCGCTCGTTCCCAGCCGTCCAAATCGCAAACGGAAAATAATAAACAAAGCGAAAACATTGAAATAACCCGCCAGGGCGCTCGCCAATGCGGGTCCGCCATTTTTCAGCTTGGCAAAGAAATAAAATAAAAAAATCACGTTGAGCAGGACATTTGCAAGCATCGCCAGAACGGCCATGCGGACCGGAGTCCGCGTGTCCTGCGTCGAGTAAAACGCTGGAACGATCAATTTGACCGCCGCGAACGCGGGCAGCCCGATCGAATAATACAGCAGCGCGCGCGCCGTCAGGCGTGTGGACTCCGCCACGAACAGTCCATGCTGAAATAGAACCTGGACGATGGGCTCGCGCAGGATCACCAGGCCGACCGCCGCGGGAATCGTAATAAAAGAAACGATGCGCAGGGAAAAAAGAAATGTCTTCTTCATTCCCTCATAGTCTCCGGCAGAGGCCTGATGCGACATCATCGGCAGTATGGCCGTAGCCACGGCAATGGCGTAGCCACCCAGGACGAGTTCGGTCACGCGGTCGGCTACGTAGAGAGAGACCAGGCTTCCTTCCGGCATCACCTTGGCGTTCGCGAAAATCGTGTCCACCAGCAGATTGATCTGCGCGATGCCAATTCCTAGAAATCCCGGCACCATGAGCCGCGCCACTCGCCGAACTCCCGGGTCCGTAAACGATACGGCAAATTGGAAGCTCATTCCTCGTTTGACCAATTGCGGGAGCTGCAAAAAGAACTGGAAGATTCCTCCCACCAAAACGCCGACGGCGAGTGCTGCCGCCGGGCTGGAGAAATGCCTCCACACTACGGCTACCGAAAAGACAATAAAAGAGATATTCAGAAGTATGGGCGTCGCGGCGGGCAGCCCAAAGATATGAAAACAGTTCAGGATGGCCATCGCCAGGGCCGCCATCCCAATGAACAAAATATATGGGAACATCAAGCGATTCAAATAGATAGCTTCCAGCTGGACCTGATTCTTTCCGAACATGGAGAAGAACCGGACAAACAGCGGCGAAAAAATGACCCCAAGTACGGTCAGACCAGACAAGATCACGCAAAACGTCCAAAACAGACGGTTTGCGAATGCCCACGTCTCTTCCCGGGTGCGATTCCTCATGTAATCGGTGAACACCGGAATGAAGGAAGCGGTCATGGAGCCTTCCCCGACGAGACGCCGAAGTACATTCGGAATCCGGTAAGCCAGCACGAAGGAATCGGCTATGCCCGTGGTGCCCAAGAGAAGGGTCAATCGCTGGTCACGGACGTACCCGAGAATGCGGCTGACCAGTGTGACAATCGTGATAATAGAAGCAGATTTGAGTATCTGCCGTTTATGGGTGACGGTTTCGGTCAAAAGATCGAGGCCCCCAGTCTTAGCCTCTGCCTAACCCTTTGAAAAGTATACACTTGACAGCAAAAGATCGCTTAACATAACATAGTTGCGCCCGACTCGCAAGGCCCGCGCTGCGGGTCCGCTTCCGTGAAAGTACGAACTCCAGCCTCTACGCACAAGAAGGTCGTCGTGCGATTCCTCGATCGCAGCGTCCTGCGCGGGTACTTGAACCCCAGCAAACTCGGCGATGGGGAAACGCTCGACCTGCTCACGCCCGAAGGCGAGCAGCGGAGTTTTGCGGTGAAGGATGTTCGGAGTATTTATTTTGTGCGCGAATTCGCCGACGATTTCGAGCCCGAGCGCAAAGCATTTCTCTCCAGGCCCAAGCTGGATGGATTGTGGGTCCGCCTGAAGTTCCGCGACGAAGACACGATTGAGGGCGTCGTCCCCAATGACTTGCTCTCCCTGCTGGATCGCGGCGTGCAGATTACTCCTCCCGATTTGCACGGCACAACGCTGCGAATTTTCATCCCGCGCACCGCGCTGACGGAAATGACTGTGCTCGGGGTTGTGGGAATTGCGCGTCGTAAGCCCGCAGCGCCGCCGCAACCGGGACTTTTTAATGATTAAATTCATATTTGTCGTTGGATGAGAAGACGGACCTAGAGTGAAACCACAAGATGTAGTCGCCCGGGAACGCCATTCTCCCGAAAGGCGTCGCGAAAGACGCCAATCAGGAGATTGGCGTTCCCGGGCTTCTCCCTTGCGGGTCGTCCTAAATGTGAGTGGGTATCTTTCGGCGGTCCTAATTGCGTGGCGTTATGAGATACGCAGTGCTACGCCACAGGATTCGCAGTAATCGGCGAGGTGCTCCTTGGAATGTGCCAAGGGGGTCTTGCATTTCGGACAATTGGTAATAACCTGTGTTCCACATTTGCCGCAGAATTTGGGCGCACCCGCGCTGTAATAACGGTTATTGCAGCTGGGACACAAGCCGTACAAAGTTATAGCCATCTTTTCCTCCCGGTTGGACTTCCTGCTCCGTTTTCGCATTTGCTGTGTACTCGTCTAAAATAATACCAGAGCCGCGGAAATCCCTCGCTGAATTGGATCGTCCTGGTGTCCAGAACGAGTAAGGAACCAGGCCGAATCGTAGTAGCTCGCATGAAATATTTAGGGAGACAGTTCCTCCCTGTGTTCCAATTTCGGCATCCCTATGGGAATGAGGTAAAGTGAGCGGCAGGGCGGCTTGGGTTTTGTATTCTGCCGAACTGAATTTTCGAGGAGAGCGAGACATGAAACTCGGCGAACTGGCCGCGCGATTGGGCTGCAAGCTGCAAGGCGACGAAAATGCTGATGTTCACGGGGTGGCGGGGATAGAAACCGCGCGAGCCGGCGAAGTCACGTTTCTGTCGAACCCGAGATACTCCCGAGAGCTCGCCAAGACGCTTGCTTCGGCCGTGTTCGTGGACGAAAAAGTGGCCATCGAACGCGGCCCTAGCCTGCCTCCGCTCGCTGCCCTGCGCTCGCAAAATGCGTACCTCGATTTCGCGCGTGCGATTGAATTGTTTTCCGCCCCCGCGGCATATCCCCCGGGAATTCATCCAAACGCTGTTGTGGCGAAATCCGCGAAGATCGGCGAAGGGGCGCACATTGGTCCGCACTGTTTTGTGGATGAAGGCGTGGAAATTGGCCGTGGCGCGGTGTTGCACAGCCTCGTGACGATCTACCGGGACACGCGAATCGGAGATGATTTCCTCGCGCATTCCCAAACGGTCGTGAGAGAGGGATGCACCATCGGCAACCGCGTCATTCTACAAAATGGCGTGGTCGTCGGAGGCGACGGCTTCGGTTTCGCAAAACGCTCGGATGGGCGTTGGCACAAAATCATGCAAAACGCGCCCGTGGTCATCGAGGACGACGTCGAAATTCAGTCCAACGCCTGCATCGATCGCGCGACGGTCGGTGAAACGCGCATCCGCCGCGGCGCGAAGATCGACGACCTCGTGCTCGTCGGCCATGCCTGCGAAGTGGGCGAGGACTCGATTCTGTGCGGGCAGGTCGGCCTCGCGGGATCGACACGCGTCGGAAACCGCTGCATCCTCGCGGGCCAAGTCGGTTCGGCGGGACACCTCGATATCGGCGACGGCGCCATCATCACGGCGCAAAGTGGAATGCACCTGGATGTTCCGCCGGGCACGGTGTGGTCCGGCTCACCCGTCATGGAAAATAAATTGTATCTGAAAGTCATCGCGGCGCTCAAGCGCTTGCCCGAAATTCAGAAAAGGGTGCGCCGGCTTTCCGGAGAACTGGGGCAAGAGAAAGCAGCCAAGCGATAAGGGCTGCCGAAATAAAGGTTACACACCCGGCTGTTGATCTTCGGGAAGGTCGGCCGCGACCGCGTCGTGAACGCGCTGCGCCAGCTCATCGCGCTGCTCGACCGTATATGCCGAAGCATCGATCGGCTTCCCAAATCGCACCGTCACTTTTCCGGGCCGGACGATCAGCGAATTTTTCTTCATGATGCGATGCGCTCCGGAACAGGCCACCGGCACAATAGG
This sequence comes from Terriglobia bacterium, assembly GCA_041498955.1. Taxonomy (GTDB): domain Bacteria; phylum Acidobacteriota; class Terriglobia; order Acidiferrales; family UBA7541; genus Palsa-360. The sequence goes on along the minus strand of JBGQJJ010000046.1, from coordinate 4,310 downwards.
AATGCCCGCTTCGATGGCGATGGCGAAGGAACCCTTCTTGAACCGGCGAAGGCGTCCGTCCGGGCTGCGCGTTCCTTCGGGATAAACCAGGAAGGAGTATCCTTCCCGGATATATTCCACCGCTTGCTGGACGCTGGCGAGCGCGGCGTCGCGATTTTCGCGGTCCACGGGAACAAATTTCGCCAGCCGAAAAGCCGTCCCGACAACGGGGATATCAAACAGCGACTTCCTACCGAGAATGGCGATGCGCCGCGGGATGGCGCCGATGATGGCCGGCGCATCCGCGTTGCTGGTGTGGTTCGCGGCAAACAGGCAAACGCCCGGGGGAATGTTTTCCCGGCCTTCCACGGTCACTTTCTCCCCGGCCATTCGCGTGACGTAGACCACCATTTTCACGCCGGTCCAGTACATCAGGGTCGCCGACTTGGTCACAAGCGTCAACAAAATGAGCGGCGGCCCCAGCACAAGAGTGCAGAGGGCCATCGCCGTTGCGATAAAGGCTGTGCGTATCATCTCAAGGAGTGGTTACGCCACGCAGGATGCCGTCTCGTATGCGCCGCTGCTTTTCCGTCGGCGAAGGCATTTCCGCGATCAGGTAAGCCGCGTCGGTTTGCCGCCCGAGCGGGAAGGAAAAATCCCTTTCTCCCCCGCCCCGCTGGACCTTTACGGTAACGCGTTCGTCGGGCTGGTGGTCGCGGAGCCAGCGTTCCGGAGCGCGCGGGAATGGCTCGCCATTCAAGGCGATCAGGACATCACCCTCTTTCAAACCCGCTTCTCGCGCCCCGCTTTCCCGATCCACAGATGCAATGCTCGCGGGGGCGCCGTTGTCGCGATTGACGGTAAACCCCAGCGTGGCGCGACGCTGGCTCGTATCGCGAATGGTCCATCCGGCGCGCGCCAGAAAATCCGAATAGGGGATCTCGTCGGATCCGGATATGTAGCGCCCGAAGAAATCGCTCAGGTCGGCGTCCGCGGATGGGGCTTTCTTGCGAATCACATTTTCCATGACGGCGCGCAGGCCTTCGGTGTCCTCATAGTATCGGCCCGCCTTCGCGAACTCCTCGTTAAGGGTCCGCAAGACATCGTCCAGGCTGGCCCGGTTGTCGGTCCGATCGCGAATCAGAATATCCAGCAGCACGCCTACGATCTGTCCCTTGTTGTAGTACGAAACGCTTTCGTCGGGGCGCGTGTAGAGCGGATATTTTTCGTACCACGCATCGAGGCTTGATTGCTCCACGCTTTGCCACCGATGCGCGGGACGGGCCTGAAGTTCCCTGACTTCGTCCGCCAAATTGGCGTAAAACTGCTGAGTGGACCAGAGTCCCGTGCGCTCGAGCGCATAGGCGCCATACGTGTTGGTCACGCCTTCGGCGAACCAGAGCGAGCGCGTCCACATTTCCCTGGTGTAATCCATCGGCTCCAGGGACTGCGGCCGGATGCGCTTCACATTCCAGGCGTGAAAAAATTCATGCGCCGAATAACCGGGCAATTGCGCCGGGACGTCGGCGGAAATGGCGGTGCAATTCATGTGCTCCATCCCGCCGCCGCCGACGTTGCTCCCCACGTGAAAAAGGAAAAGATATTCTCGAAACGGCGCCCCGCCCATCAACGAAACTTCATAATCGACAATGCGCTTCAGCGATTCCAGAAGCCGCGAGCGGTCGCCCGAATCGCCGTGAACGACAATGCGAACAGGCCTTCCGCCGGCTTCCATGCGGTACTCGTCGAAATGGCCGATTTCCGCTGGCGCGTCGACGAGCGCGTCGTAGCTCGGAGCAACATAGCCTCCGGAGTGATGGCCCTCAGCCGTTCCGGCGGCGTCCAGTTCGACGGCCACGCGCCAGCCCTCGGGAACATCATCAAACGCCACTCTGGTGTCCTCGGTTCGGCGGTCAGGCACGTACAGCAACAGCATAGCGAAGTTGAGAAAGGCATGGTCCGGATTCAATTGCGACGCAAAGGGGCCCGGTTCGTCCCACAAAATGGGGTAAGTCACTGTTACGGTGCCGTTCCCCGAGACGCTCCAGGTCTGCTTATCGAGCTTCCGCATTGGGAGCGGATGTCCCTCCTCGTCCGTGGCGATGATCTGCATCATGTGCGAGGAAAAATCACGAATCTGGTAGAGGGCGTTCCAAGCCGGCATCTGGAGCGTCACTTGATCGCGCACCTTCGGGATGCGCATGGTCACTCCAAAGATGTGCCTCTCGGGATGAGAGAGTGAAACCGTGTAATCAATTGTCGCGCGCGCCGGCGATACAAAGTAGAAAACTGCCGCCAGGATTGCGGCGCGCGGCCAAATGCGAGGGTGAGAAATCATGCTTTAAATTTCCCCGCCGGTGCGCCGCGTTCCTGCAGCTTACCGACCAGTTTGCCGCAAAGCCCGTCAAAGCTGCCGTTGGACATCACCAGGACGAGATCGCCGGGCTGCGTTTCCGCGGCGAGATATTCTACAATTTCCTCGGCGGAATCAAATCCCTGGGCCTTTCGTCCTGTGCCGCGAATCACTTCAAGAACGCGGACGGGAGACATTCTCTCTTCATCGCTCAGAAGATTTGCCCGGTTCACCGCCCCCAGGACGGCCGCATCCGCCGAGGCCAGAGATGCGGCAAGATCGTTTTCAAACACTCTGCGCCGCATGGTATTGGAACGAGGTTCAAACACGGCCCACAATTTCCGGCCGGGCCAGCGGTGGCGCGCCGCATCGATGGTCGCGCGGATCGCCGTCGGATGGTGCGCAAAATCGTCGACCACCAGAACGCCGGACGCTTCCCCTTTAACTTCCAGGCGCCGCAGAACGCCGCGAAAGGCAGACATGGCGTCTGCAATCGCTTCCCCACTGACGCCGCGGCCGTGCGCGATGGCGATGGCCGCAACCGCGTTCAAGACATTGTGGCGGCCGGCAAGAGCCATGCTTACGCGCGCCACTTCTTTTCCCTGGCGCGAAACACGAAACCGCGTCTCGCCGTCGGCAATTTCCAGGTCTCCCGCGAGCCAATCCACTCCGGGCGTGAAGCCGTAGGTCTCGACGGGACAGAACGCCTTTTGCACGACGCCGCGAACGGTTTCGCTCTCTCCCCAGGCCACGATTCGTCCGCGCCGGGGCACCAGATTCACCAGGCGCCGGAATTGCAGCTCGATGGCCGCAAGATTGTCATAAATGTCCGCGTGATCGAATTCGAGGGACGTGATGATGACCTCGTACGGATGATAGTGCAGAAATTTTGGCGCTTTGTCGAAAAACGCGGAATCGTACTCATCGCCTTCGAGCACAAATTCGTTTCCGCCGCCAAGACCGAAGCTGCGGCCGAAATTTTCGGCCACGCCGCCAATCAGGAAATTCGGATGCCGCCCGGCGTGATGCAGAATCCAGGAAAGCATGGACGTCGTCGTGGTTTTTCCATGCGTCCCGGTGACGACAAGCGAATCGTGCCCCGGCAGAAAAAATTCCTCGAGCGTTTGTGGAAGCGACCGGTATGGAATCTTGTGATCCAGCACTGCTTCGACTTCCGGGTTGCCGCGCGACAGCGCATTGCCGAGGACTACGATGTCCGGCGCGGGATCGAGATTGGCGGCGTCGAATCCGTTCGTCCAGCGGATCCCCAGACTGTCGAGCAGCGTCGACGCGGGCGGATAAACGCCTGCATCCGACCCGGTCACGCGGTGCCCGCTTTCGGCCAGCATTCCTGCGAGCGGGGCCATGGCCGCGCCGCCGATTCCTGAGAGATGAAAATGCATGGGCCGCGTCATGCTCGCACCGCCGGTTCGAGAATTTCGATGCGCCCTTCGCCCGACGCATGAAGTTTCGCCCGGACGCCGAGTGGCAGCGTCAGCATCGGCCGCGTCGTGTGGCCTATCGGCGCGCCGTACACTATCGGAATGCGCAGAGGGCCGAGAACGCGGTGGCAAACGTCAGCCACCGTCACGGAGCTGCCTTCCGGTGGTTCGGACTCTGGAAACTCGCCGAGGACGATTCCGCGGACGCCTGCAAATTTTCCCGCCTGCTTCAAGTGCAACAGCATGCGATCGAGCTGGTATGGTTTCACTCCCCGGTCCTCAAGCAACAAGATGGAGCCACGCGTGTCAAGCTCCCACGGCGTGCCGAGCGATGTTTCGATCAGCGTGAGGCAACCGCCCAGCAAGGTTCCTTCGGCCTTTCCGCGCCGGAACGTTTCGCCTTCGAGCGGCGCGGTCCAGCCGCTGTTTGTCGCCGTCATCGCCCACATGAAGGTGTCCGGATCGAAGCCGCCCGTGGCATTGGGCCCCGCGTCGAACCCGCCGGCCACCAGCGGGCCGTAAAAGGTGACCCAGCG
>JBGQJJ010000045.1:0-12967 GCA_041498955.1 Terriglobia bacterium | reverse complement strand
GCCGGGAGCGGCCAGCGCCTGGACGTTGCCGTCAATGTGCAGCGTTTCGCGCGCGGCGGCAAAATGCGATGTCACGTCGTGCAATTCCATGCCGAAGCGCAGGTCGGGCTTGTCGGAACCGTACCGGCGAATGGCGTCCTTGTATTCCATACGGCGAAACGGGCCCTTCACCGTAATGCCGGCGACGGCGCAGGCGCGCACCATCACGTTTTCAATCACGCCGAAAACCGTGTCCTGCGTGGGAAACGAAATTTCCAGGTCGAGTTGCGTGAACTCCGGCTGGCGGTCGGCGCGCAAGTCTTCGTCGCGAAAACATTTGACGATCTGGAAGTAGCGGTCCATCCCGCCGATCATCAAAATCTGCTTGAAAATCTGCGGCGATTGCGGCAGCGCGTAAAATTGTCCGGGATGCACGCGGCTGGGAACGAGATAATCGCGCGCGCCCTCGGGCGTCGAGCGCGTGAGCATGGGCGTTTCAATTTCGTAGAAGCCCATTTCGTCCATGGCCTTGCGGATTTCAAGGATCACGCGGTGGCGCAGCGCGAGGTTCTCTCGCGGCTTCGTGCGCCGCAAATCAAGATAGCGGTAGTGCAGGCGCGTCTCTTCGTTCGCGGTCAATTCGTCTTCGACCACGAACGGCGGCGTCTTCGCCGTGTTCAGGATGCGCAGTTCGCTGGCGATGATTTCCACTTCGCCCGAGGTGAGGTCGGGATTCACCTTATTCCGCTTCACCACCCGCCCAATCACGGCGACCACAAATTCCGAGCGCAATTCCTCGGCGCGCCCATGCGCCGCGGCGTGCTGCTCCTTGTTAAAAACAATCTGCGCGAGGCCCGAGCGATCGCGCAAATCAATAAAAATAAGATTGCCGAGGTCGCGCCGCCGGTGGACCCAGCCCATCAGGACCACGTCTTTGTCGGCGTCCGCGGCGCGCAGATTCCCGCAATAATGTGTGCGTTGCAGTGTTCCGAGTGAATCAAGCACGAAGTCTTGTATCCCTTCCGCGTCAGTTCAATTTAGTCGCAATAGTAAGCCACTTTGTCATTCCGAGCGAAGCGAGGAATCTCTCTGCATTTCCGATGCGAGACAAAACCACGGAGAGATTCCTCGCTTCGCTCGGAATGACAAAAAGGCTCGTCCACTGCATTCATCAAATGGCACGCGACGCGCGCAAATACGAAAACAATTCTTCCTCGCCCAACTTTTGCTGCGTGCCGTCTGAGAGGCGCTTCACGGTGAAGGTTCCCGCCGCCAGTTCGTCATCTCCGACAATGACAGCGTGGCGCGCCTTCAATCGATCCGCGAGGCCTAGCGATTTCCCGAATTTCATCTCGACCGCCGGAAACTCGACAACGAAACCCACATCCCGCAGCCTCCTCGCGAGGCCAATCGCCGCCGCCTGCGCCGCAGCGCCAAACCACGCGAGGTACACGTCAGGTCCACCGGCCTTACCGGCAGGCCCGCCCGGCGTCTCTCCCTCTCCCGCTTCCTGCAGCGAAAGCACCAGCCGGTCCGTCCCGATGGCAAAACCGATCCCTTTTGTCGTGGCCGGGCCGCCGAGCAATTCCACGAGACCATCATAGCGCCCGCCGCCGCAAACCGCATTCTGCGAACCGAGCCCCGGCGCCGTGATTTCAAATGTCGTGCGCATGTAGTAGTCGAGCCCGCGCACGAGCCGCCAGTTTTCCTGATACGCGATCCCGCGCATCCCAAGCTGCCGCTTCACTTCGTCGTAATGCGCGCGGCAATCAGCGCAAAGATGCTCCGCAATGCGCGGCAGTTTTTCTATGATGCCCTGCTCGTTCTCAAGCTTCGAGTCCAGCACGCGCAACGGATTCGTGTCGATGCGTCGCTGGCTGTCCGGCCCAAGTTGTTCGCGCACTTTTTGCAATTCTCCGCGTAATTTTTCGATGTAAGCAGGGCGGCAATTCTTATCGCCAATCGAATTAATGTTCAGAACCGCGCCCTTGAGCTTGAGCCGCTCGAAAAACCTCATCAACATCTCAATCACTTCGGCGTCGATCCCCGGCGCGTCCGAGGACCCCAACACCTCCACGCCAATCTGATAGAACTGGCGATACCGCCCCTTCTGCGGCCGCTCCCGGCGGAACATCGGCCCCATGTAGTACAACTTGGCGTTGCCGGGAAGCATCTGCATGCCGTGCTGAATGTATGCGCGAACAACCGACGCCGTCGCTTCGGGACGGAGAGAGAGAGAGTCTCGCGGTTCATACTCCGGGACTTCCAAGACCTCGACCCCTACGTTATTCGCAGCAGCCAACCCGCGGACGAACTCCGATGGCTCCTCCGCGAAAACTAGCAGGAGCTTTGGCGATCTCTCGGCTGGGAACCGCTCGCTGAAGACCCGGCTGTACTCTTTGATGTCAGCCACCGTAGCCTGGCTGATGGTCCTTCGTTTGAACTCAACAACTAGCGTGTCATCGCCCTCCCGTACCACCAAATCAGGCCTTTGTTTGTTACCAAAGACGTATTCGGAACTCGCAGACCTGAATTCTCCTAGGTGCTTGAGCATCCACAGCTTTGGGAGCTCCGTTTCGATGATCGTCCCACCCTCCTCCCAGGTGAACATCTCTTTCGAGATGATGTCAGTTTCCGCGCCGATTGCTCTCCCGAAAAGTTCGGTTTCCTCGAATATTGGCAGCCGGATTTCGGCGAAGCCGAAGGTGCCGAAGACCTCGCGCGCGGTCTGCTCGACGCGGTTCCACAGGGCGGACTCCGGCGGAAGAATATCGCGCACGCCTTTGATGGCTTGAAATTTTACTTTTTCGGCCAATTTGAAATCCTGTGACTCCAAGTAATTCTATAAATCACTTTGTCCGAGTATTTCCGCTCGCAAACACGGCCATGGTGTCGCGCCAACGGCGCGGAGGTGATCAGCCCAGGGCAACGCCCTGGGTACCGCGCCCTACTAACACGATATCCGCCCTGAAAGGGCGGAAGGGAGCCCCTGCGCCCTTTCAGGGCGCACCCGAATCGATGGATTCCGGACCCGGGGCGTTGCCCCGGGCTAGCCAACGTCGGCGCTTTCAGCGCCGATGGCTTCTAATGCCATGCAACCGTCAGGCCTTCTCAGACTCCGCCTTATATGTTTCCGAGTACTCGACGTAGCGGTCGGCGTAAGCCTCGATGCTCGCCTGATCTTCCGACGTGAGCGCGCGTCGGAATTTTCCGGGATGCCCCATGAACAAGCTTCCCGGCGGGACAACCGTGCCCTCGGGCACAAGAGTTCCCGCCGCCACAATCGAGCCTTCGCCGATGCGCGCCCCGTTCAGCAAGATTGCGCCCATGCCGATGAGGACGCGCGATTCGATCGTGCAGCCGTGTAGGATGGCGCCGTGCCCAACCGTCACCGCATCGGCCAGTTGCAATGGATGCGTGTCCTTGTACACATGCAGGATCGAGCCGTCCTGAATATTGGTGCGCGAGCCGATGCGGATCCAGTTCACGTCGCCGCGAATCACGACGCACGGCCACACGCTCGAAAGCTCGCCAATGGAAACGTCGCCGATGACGACCGCCTGCGGATCGATGTAGGCCGACGTCGCAATTTGCGGCATCCGCCCGTGATGGCTGCGAATCATTCACGCACCTCGTTGGAATTGAAACAAGTGAAGCTAACACAGGCATTCTTGGCTGACAAGAAAGCGGCCAGCGGCTAAAGCCGATTTTTTCTCTTCGACTTTGCGGCACGGTTGAAACCGTGCCCTACAAACATTCGGCCATGACCTCACGGGCTTCAACCTGTTGCTGGATGAAATGAAAACCCACAGGCTGAAGCCCGTGCTACCTAAACCTCAATCAATCTCGACGACTGATCCGCGCGCGGCAGCTGGCTTCGCTTCCAAACGCGCGGCGACGGCGCGTGCCATCGCGTAGATGCTCTTTGCTCCGGGCGGATCCGGACCGAGCAGCGCGACCGGCTTCCCGGTATCGCCGCCAATGCGGATTTGCGGATCGATTTCGATTTCGCCGAGCAGCGGCACGCCGTACGTTTCCGCGATGCGCCGCCCTTCGCCGTGGCCGAAGACGTCGATACGCCCCTGGCAATGCGGGCAACTGAAGAAACTCATGTTCTCGACGACACCGAGAATGTCCACGTTGACCTGGCGAAACATTTCCATCGCTTTGCGGACGTCGGCCAGCGCAACCGTCGAAGGCGTCGTAACGAGTACCGCGCCGGTCACCGGCACGAGCTGGATCAGCGAAAGCTGCACGTCGCCCGTGCCTGGAGGAAGATCGATGATCAGATAATCCAGCTCGCCCCACAGGACGCTGCGCAGGAATTGCGTCATCACGCTGTGCAGCATCGGCCCGCGCCAGATCATGGGCTTGTCGCCCGGATTGAGCAGGCCCATCGAAATCATCTTCACCCCTTGCGCTTCAACGGGAAGAATCTCGCGTTCGCTGAGCGCCTGCGGCTGCTCTTCGGTCCCCAGCATGATCGGCACGTTGGGGCCGTACACGTCCGCATCGAGCAAGCCGACCGACGCGCCCAGCCGCTTGAGCGCAAGAGCCAGGTTGACGGCAACCGTGGTTTTTCCTACGCCGCCTTTTCCACTCGCGACGGCCACGAGGTTCTTCACGCCCTGAATGGGCAGTTTGGGCGGCTGGGGCATAGGGGGAGGCGGCATGGTCAGTTTCTCCTGGATCAACAAAATCGGCTGTTGCGCATTTTGCGGCCTTCATTTTGAACGAGAAAGGCCTGTACGTCCACTGGCACCCGGCCATTCGGACAGGCAGTTCCCGTTTGGCCACAATATGGCCGGGCACCATTGTTCCCTGCAAGGGCTCACGGTAGGGTAAAAGAGGAGGGGCGCAACCTAGCTGCGCCCGCTACGCGATGGACCCAGTCAATACCAAGCAAACCTCCGCGCGCGCCTTCATCCGCAGCCTCAATATTCTGCTCAAATATGCGCGGCTTTACAGCTTTGAACATGCTCGCACGGCCGAGCAGTTCAACACCGCCTGGAATGAATTGCACGAGGCGATTCCCGTTACCAATGAATCCGGCCTGCTGCTGAGCGCCACCGGCTCGCAACTTTTGCTCGATGGCGTGCCCATTGATGCTTCCCCCGCCGAGCGCAGCTTTGCCCAATTGCTCTCGGCCGCCGGCCTCGCCAGCATTCAATTCACGTCGCGAGTCACAAAAGAAGATTTCGAACGGCTGGTGCGCGCCTTCCCGACCAATAATACGAAGCCCGCGGTCCTGGCCGAGCAGCTGAAAACCGCGCTGGCCGGCTCGAACATTCGAATCAACGAAATTCGTTTCGTCGCGGAGGATTCCTCCAAGAGCGACGCCCTGGCCGCCGGTCTGCTCACCGCGCAAACCCTGGGCGCCGACGCCGATTCGATGAAGGATTGGCTGCGTGACCCGCAAAAGCTGCTTCAATTGATCGCCGCTGCCGAAGGATCTCGCGGCGAATCCGGTGATGGCTCCGGCGGCGAAGGCACGGGACCGGGCGCAGGAAATGTAGTCGGCACCGGCACGGGCGCTGGCACAACGAGCGGTGGCGCTGGAGCCGGCACGGGGGCTGGCGCGGGCAGTGGTCCTAGCGACGTCGGCACGGGGAGTGCCGCAGGCGGTGGGGCCCCCGGCGGACCAAGCCCTTACTCTGGCGCGAAGCCAGGCAGCGGAGTTATTCAACGAGGAGCAGGGGCAGGCCCTTCCGGGAGCGGAGGGCCGCGCAGAGGCGGTCCCGGCGGCCTAGGTCCGGGCGGCTCTGGCGGCACGGGCTCGGTGAGCGGAACACGCGGACCGAGCGATACGGGAAGCGGCATTTCGGCCTGGACCACGAAAGACGAAGACATCCTGGGAATTCTGAAGCTTCTGACGAGTCTGGGACACACCGTTTCAGGCCCTGGCGGAAGCCTGCAGCCCGGTCCTTTGCAGGAAGAGTTGACGAAGCTCCCGGCGGAATCGCAAGTGATGCTGCGGCAGGCCCTGGCCGCCGTGGCGGCGCAGGCGCCCGCGACGAATTCGAAAGATCCGATGCTGTTGCGTCTCGCGGAGCATCTGGCGATCAAGTTCGCCCTGGAGCGCTACCAGCGCGGCGAAGTCAAGGTCAACGCCGTGCGCCAGATGTTTGAAAAGATGTCGCAAGAAATCGAAGGCCTGCGAAAAATCCTGGGCGGGCACGAGCAAAAGCTAGCGGACGCGGGAGTCATCGTCGAATCGACCGCGGAGTTGCTCGACCAGCAGTTCTGGGCCGCGGTGCCGGAACGCGGCAAACGCGCCGTGCTCACTTCGTCGGACGCATGGTGCATTCCGGCGCGCAACCTCAGGCAGTACGTCGAGGAACTCCTCAAGAGCGGCGATGAGAAAACTGTGCTCGCGATCCTGCAGAATTACGCCTCCTGCCTGCAAAGTGAGGAATTCGAGGCGCGGCGCCGGGCCGCGATTGGCATCGCGGATCTCGCCGATGTGTACGCTTCGCTCGGCGGCCGTCCTCTCGCGCCCGCGATTCAGGTGGCCGGTGCACAGTTGAGCGTCGAGCGCGACGACAATTTGCAAGGGCTCATCAGCGCCGCGTTTGTGCGCCTGGCGCAGGAAGCGGGCCTGAAGCGGTTCTTCCCCGCCCTGCTGCAATCGCTCGATTCCCTGGATACGGTGGAGCACCAGCGGCCGGTGTTCGCGCAAAGCCTGCGCCCGCGCATCGGGCTGGAAAAACGCGTGCCCGAATTTTTGGAAGACGTCTTGCGCGGGGATCGCAAGCTGGAAGGTTTGGAGATTTTGCTGCAACGCGTGCCGCGCAGCGCGGCGGAAAATCTGATTTTGCGTTTCAACCGGACCTCCAATCGCGCCGAGATGCAGCGCCTCGTGAACCTGGCGCGCGCCGTGGGCGAGGAATTGATGGCCTCCTTGCGCGACGCGCTTCGCTCCGGCTCCGCGAATGATGCCGCGGAAACCGCGGGCCTGCTGAGCCGCCTCGACCACTCGGCCATCGGCCGCTGGTTGCCCGAACGCCTGGCCGATTGGCCGCGGCAAGCGCAAGACCGCGTGGTGCGCTTGATTGCGATGGGCGGCGCAGCCGAGCGGGGAAGCTTGCTCGTCAATCTGCTTCACATGCTGGACCCGGTTTTGTTGCCCCTGGCCATTGATGAAACTGGATTGAGCGAAGACGCAAGTTGCATCCCCACTTTGTTGCGCATGGCGGAAGGCGACACGACCCGCTCGGGCGGGCCGTTTGTCCGGTTGAAAGCGGTGGAGGCGCTCGGAAGGCTGAAGGCGCAAGAGGCCACGGAATTGTTGCGAGGGATCGCGGAAGCTCGACACATGTTTCACTGGACGCACCCGGGTGAACTGCGCCTGGCAGCCGTGCAGTCCCTGGCGAAGATCGACCCCGCTTGGGCGGAGGATTTTGTCCCGCGAAGCGGGTTCAGCGCGGAAGAATTGGCCATGGCGCCGCTCGATCCGTTGCCCAACGCAAAATATTTCCGCCGCAGGCGGTATCCGCGCGTGCGCCTGTCGCAACCCATCACGGCCATCGCGACGGTCGGGCAGGACTCCTACCGGCTGGAAATCCGCGGGTTAAGCTTGAGCGGAGGAATCGCGGCCGGCGAAAAGCATCTGCTCCCGGGCACGCTCGTCACGATGAAACTTGGCTCGGGCCTGCGCCCGATCCGCGCGCAGGTCCTGATGCGCGATGCCCGAGCGCAGGGTCTTGGCTTTGAATTTGCCGACATGGATTTGGACGAACGCGCCCGCCTCCGCAAAGTGCTCCTCGAAAACAAAATTTCGCCGAATGCCGATGAACAAGTGCTTCTCACCCAGGCCGCGGGTTAGTTCTACCATTCGTTGCGTCCCGGTTTCGGGAGTCTCGGGGTTTCTAGCCTTTCGATACGTGTTTCTGGCGTTTTTTGCGGTGTACGCACCTGCTGAAACCAATTTGCTTTCTTAGCGGTCTGCACAACCCCCGGTTGTTCGCTACCATCTATGTTGTGGGGGGGTGAGCGCGTTGAGTAGGCTCTGAGAGTGACATTCGGGAGCCGCCGTTTCAGCTCAAATTCGAAGTGGGACGGTGGATTTGGCAAGCCGACGTGCAGCACGCCGGCCGGGGCCTGTCGAGCGCAAGGGCTATGATAATTTCTAAAGTGCAATTGACGTTTCCTAAAAGGAGAGAATCCTTGTTAAAGCGAACAATCCGCATGGTTCCGCTTCTCGTTCTTGTCTTGCTGGGTGGGGTCAAACAGGCGAGCGCGCAAGGGGTTAGTTTCTATTTTGGATTAGGCAGCGCCACGGATAGCCCGGCCACAAACCCGGGCTGTCCGTCGCAACAAATCTCCGATCCGTTCGTCCCCTCCGGCCCTCCGGGTTCGTGCGTGCCGGGGCAGTCAATGGGCGGGGTCTTCGGCGTCTATGGCGCCGACTTTATGATCAAGCCGCACTTCGGGATCAATGGTGAATACTCTTTCCGTTTTGCTCAGGCCAACTATCTGCCCAGCGAAGGGTTAAATGTTCGCCCGGCCTTTTACGACTTTAACGCCATATATCAGCCGACCTCGGGGGACAAGCGCATCGTCCCTGTTCTGGAAGGAGGAATTGGCGGAGCCAAGTTGTCTTTTTATGTGTCGCAGCAGGCGGGTTCCATATTTACTCAGAGTCAGTTCCTCGTCAGTTCCAATCACTTTCAAGTGCACGGCGCCGTGGGTGTGAAGTTTTACGTCAAATCGGACATATTTATTAAGCCTCAAATTGATATCCATTGGGTTAATCATATGACCGATCAATATGGGCGGAATGCCGTTCCACAATATACGGTCTCCATCGGCTATACCTTCGGGAGACAGTAAGAACGCCACACGCCGCGGAAGGCGCGATGAAGTTGCACGATTCGGCGTTCCTATTTTGCGCGCATTCGGGCGGGAACGGCTCCCCCGCCAGTCCGATTTTATTTTGACTAATTGCGGTCGGGCCGCGCGCCGGATGGATAGGAGTTTGCCGCCCGCATGACCTCCAAAAAGCCCGCGGGACCGAGCAGAGTGCTTGCAGTGGCGACCCCGCCCATCAACGCGCCCATGACTCCGAGTATTGCCGCATCCGTGCCGGTCAAGTATAAGTTCCGGATGGGGGTTTTCGGCTTGAGCCAGGTCTTTCGGAATCGGTCCGGCGTCGCCGGATATCCATAGATCGTCCCCGAGGGCGCTCCCGTGAAATATTCGAAGGACAGGGGCGTGGCGAGTTCGGCGTAAGCAACGAGGTCCCGAAAGCCGGGGTGCTGCTTCTCCACGAGGTCCAGTAAAGCTTCTGTCATGCGGCCCTTGGCCGATTCGTAATCCGTTCCGCGGCGCCGCCAGGGCTCTTCGCGATACGCCTCCAGGGTACGATAGGAAAAAGGCGCCACGATTTCAGCGGTATGGCTCTGTGCCCGCGGGTCTTTCAAGGAAGGAAACGAGAGGTAAGCCATCGGGGCGCGGCCTTCTAGCAAATCATTCCGGGCGGCGCAGATCTGATCGTGGTCGAAAGACGAAAAAATCCAGTAATTCTCCCCCTGAAACCCCAACTCGCGAGGATCCCTCTTCAGTCCGAGAAACAACTCGACCGCTTCGAGACCCTCCGGAGGTGTTTCCAGTTCCGCGCGAAACGGGATCGCATCACCTGGCAACAAGCGCGTGAATGTATTCCACGCCCCCGCATCGGAAACAATGACCGGCGCGCGGAATTCTATTCGAGGTTGCTCTTTTCCTTTCTTGGGCTGAACCTCCACGCCTACGGCCCGGCCGCCTTCCAAAATAATTTTCGTGACTTCGTGGCCTGCCAGAAGTTCTCCTCCGGCTTCGCGGATCACGGAACTCGCCGCCTTGGGAATTTCTCCCGCTCCGCCGGCGGGATACCATGCGCCGTTCAGATAGTGGCTTACGATAATGGAATGGGTCACAAAGGCGCTGCGGCCCGGCGGCAAGCCGTAGTCGGCCCATTGCGAGGCGAGCACGGCGCGAAGACGCGGGTCGCGGATATGGCTTTCCAAATACTGCTGCGTCGTTTGCAATGCCGATTGTTCCGACAAGCGATTGATGGCTTGCACGATCCAGCCGACCGGTTGCGGCGTGACCATCGCCATGATGTGCCGGTTGAACCAGTTCGCGGCGCGCTTGACGTCACGGAAATATTCGCCGATGGCTTGCCTTTCCGCCGGAAAAGCTTCCACGAGGGCGCGCTCGAAATTCGCCCGGCCCTTGGGCACCTTCACGGTGAGGCCGGGATAAACAAACACGTCGTAAACATCCGGCATGGGCGCCCAGTCCACGCGACCATCGGTGATGAAATCGAAGAGCCTGCGCCCGGTCATGCCTGGGCCCATCTCGCCAATGTAATGAACGCCGACATCCCAGGTCCAGCCGCCCGGCCGGCTGAACGTGTGCGTGAACCCGCCGATTTTGAAATGACGCTCGAGGACGAGGACGCGCCAGTTCCGCAATTTGGCCATGAGGCAGGCAAAGGTGAGCGCGCCCATGCCGGAACCGATGACGATGGCGTCGTAGGAATGCTCGCCGGGGTTCCGTTTTTCGGAAGTGTTGTCCTGCGCCATGAAAACCTCCCGCGTGAAACAATGTGGACACTGCCAACATTATAGCGGATCGATGTTGCGTTTGTCAACATCCCGGCGTAAAATCCTTTGGAGACGATGCCACGCCGACCCTACCATCACGGCCACTTGCGCGAGGCCCTCCTCCAGGGGGCCGTCCGCGCCATCGCTGAATTGGGGCCGGCTGCGTTCACCCTTCGCGAAGTCGCGCGGCGCGCCGGCGTTTCCCACAACGCGCCCTACCGCCATTTTCGGGACAAGGACGCGCTTCTCGCCGCCGTCGCCGCGCAGGGATTCCGCGAACTCACGCGGGCCATGCGGGAGGCAGGTGAACGGCAGTCGAAGGCGTTAGACAAGCTGAAACAATCCGGCTTGGCCTATGTGGCCTTCGCGGTCCGCAGACCGGAGCACTTCACCGTGATGTTCGACGCGCCTGTCCGAAGCAGCAAAGATCCTGAGTACGTGCAGGCCTCGCAGGAAGCATTCAACACACTGGTGAATTACATTCGAAATAGTCAGGAAGAAGGCCAACTGCCGGCCGGAGACACACTGGAGCGGGCGCTGTATGCGTGGTCGCTCGTACACGGGATCGCGAAACTCGCCGTCGCCGGCCGTTTTCCGTTTCGAACGAAAGCCGCCATGTTGAAATTCGCCAAGTTTGCCATCGACGAGTCGGTGATGGGCGCCTGATCGAATTTGTTTCCGAGTTGGCGACGATTCGCCGGGAATCGCGAGTCATTCTTGGCATAAGAGTCGGCTTCGAAATTGATGCAGTGCGGGCAAGATCTCGCACAAGGAGCATGATTGAGGCGGTGAAAGGGACGTGAGGTGGAGCTAATTTGCGCTTCGAAGTCCTTCGCCAGTTCGGCGTATTCATGCAAGTTGAAACCCGTGGCACGACGGGTCAGGATTCCCGGAAATTCCTATTAAGCAAATTACAACGAATGGTGGCCTCCATGATTGACTATCGCACTGGCAACGATCTCGATCTAGACGTGGTGATCGACCTCTACCGCGCCTCGACGTTGGGCGAGCGCCGCCCGGTGGACGACCGTGAGCGCATGGGCGCCATGCTGCGCAACGCGAATCTGGTCGTGACCGCTTGGGACACCAATTTACTTCTGGGAATCGCGCGATCGCTCACCGATTTCAGCTATGCCACGTATCTCTCCGACCTCGCGGTGCGGGTGTCTCACCAACGCTTGGGTATTGGCAAAGAGTTGATCCGGCGGACGCAGCAGGCCGGGGGGCCACACGCGCGCCTGGTCTTGCTCGCGGCGCCTGCCGCGGTTGACTATTACCCGCACGTCGGCTTCATGCAACATTCCAGCGCGTGGACCCTCGGCCCCGGGGAATTCTTGCGATAGTGCGGATTTCTCACAAGATGGATCACTATGACGGACCTTTTCGACCGAGCCAGGATACTCCGCCGCACAATCAGACCACGGCAGTCTATGGAATCGCCTCTCTTTGCGCGGTGATTGCCTGACAGGGTACAATGAATTTTTGAGCGTGCTGCAGGTTGCCCTCGTACTGCGTGCGCCTGCTTCTTTTACGCAGGGCCTCGGAGCCCGCCGCCGGAGCAGGAAGCTTATTCCGAAGAACGCTGAAGGATTGTGATGCGAGTCGATACCCTGATCGACCAAGTCGTTGCCAAGTTCATCGGCACCAAGCACGAGCGCGACCTGAAGGTGATCCAGCCGCTGGTCACCGCGATCAATGCGCTCGCGCCGGAGTTTGAGAAGCTCGGTGACGCCGAACTTCTGGAGAAAACGGTGCAGCTCCGGGCGCAGGTGAAGGGGCGACTCGGCGACCTCCCGCTGGAGGATCCCCAATTCAAAGAGCGCTGCAAGGAGGCGCTGGAACCCGCGCTGGTGCCGGCCTTCGCCCTGGTGCGCGAAATGGGCCGCCGGAAGCTCGGCATGCGGCACTTCGACGTGCAATTGATCGGCGGCATCGTCCTGAACGAAGGCAAAATCGCGGAAATGAAAACGGGCGAAGGTAAGACGCTCGTCGCCACGCTTCCTGCCGTCCTGAACGCGCTCACGGGACGAGGCGTGCACATCGTGACCGTGAACGATTACCTGGCGCGGCGCGACGCGGAGTGGATGAGCCCGATCTACCGCGCGCTGGGCATGACCGTGGGCGTGATCGTCCACGATCTGAGCGACGTCGAGCGGCGCGCGGCCTACGGCGCGGACATCACCTACGGCACGAACAACGAATTCGGATTCGATTACCTCCGCGACAACATGAAATTCGATCTCGTGGACTGCGTCCAGCGCGGCCATCACTTCGGAATCGTGGACGAAGTGGACTCGTTCCTGATCGACGAGGCCCGCACACCGCTGATCATCTCCGGTCCGTCGCAGGAAGACCCGCAAACCTACGAACAAATGTCCCGCGTCGTCCGGCAGCTCAAG
>JBGQJJ010000044.1:0-13045 GCA_041498955.1 Terriglobia bacterium | reverse complement strand
TTCACTTTTTTGTGCCTTTTTGGTGACCCCGGCCCCAGGGGTGGTTTTTTGCGGGGCCAATCTCAAACTATACGGGCCTTTTTTAAGCCCGCGCCACGACATCGACACAACACCAATTTGATATTTGGAGTACGGCGCATATAATGCCTCAGGACTTCTGGAAACAATCACGCACCTGCCTTGAACATGCGGAGAAAGAAAGGGAGAACTCCATGGATGAATCAAACGAACCGAAAATTTCCGACTCGAAAGCGCTGGTGGACCGGCGCGATTTCCTGGGCGGTGCGACCGTGCTGGCGGGCTCGTCGCTGCTCGGACTAGCTTCCGCGGCCGGCGCCGAAGCTGCCGAAGGCATGGCCGTGGCAGACCGTATGCCTCCGATCCCAGCGGAGAAATGGACGGATGCGCAAAAGAAAGCCGCCGAGGAAATCACGTCGGGGCCGCGCAAGGAACTTGTGGGCCCGTTCATCCCGTTGCTCCGGAGCCCGGAATTCATGAGCCGGCTGCAAAAAGTAGGCGAGTACCTTCGCTTCAATACCAAGCTCGGATCGAACATCAGCGAGTTCATCATCCTCCTGATCGCGCGGCAATGGACGCAGCAGTTTGAATGGTTCTCGCACGAATCGCTGGCCCTCAAGGCGGGGATTAAAGCGGAGACGATCAAGGCCATTGCCGAGGGGCAGCGCCCCGCGGCCATGACGCCGGACGAAGAGACGATCTACGAATACGTCACCGAACTTCGGCTGCACCAGAGCGTGAGCGATCCCGTCTATGCGCAAGTCGTGAATCGATTCGGCGAACAAGGCGTGATCGACGTCACCGGATTGTGCGGCTATTACACGCTGCTGGGCATGCTCATGAATGTGACGAGGACGCCTTTGCCGCCGGGGAAAACGCCGCCGCTGGCAACTTTTCCGCACTGAAGTAGAACACGCTTCAGCCTGTTAGGTTTGAATTAGCGAGAACTCATGGACGAACGCGCACACGAACCGCACGCAGGCTGGAGCGCCAGTGCGGCAACTCTATCTCGAATATGCCAGCGGCTAAAGCCGCATTGATTCTGCCTACTTTATGGCACGGCTGAAGCCGTGCCCTACAAAGATCTAGTAATCACCACACAGGCTGAAGCATGTGCGACATAAGCAATGCGGAATAACAAATGCGGCTGGTGACGTTTCAACAGCAGGGCCAACAAGAAATCGGCGCCCTAACGGAAGCGGACTCGAAAATTATCCGGTTGCAAGCCGCTGAACAACTCCGCAGTGACGAAGAAATTCCTCATTTCCAATCCATGCTCGCTTTCCTGCGGGGCGCGAGCGCGTCTCGAGACGCGGCGCAACAAACCATCGAGTTCGCCTTGTCGCAACGGCCCGATGGCGCCGCGATCGAACGCGCGAGTGTCGAGCTTCTTTCCCCGGTTCCCCGCCCGGAATCGATTCGCGAATTCATGGTGTTTGAGCAGCACGTGATCAATTGCACGCGCCGCTTCGGGATGCCTCGCTGGGTGGCGTCGCTCGATCGCTGGGCGGACAAGGCGCTCGGGCGCAAAGCGACGCTGGCTTACCGGATGGCCCGGCCCTGGTACGAGCGGCCCGTCTATTACAAGGGCAACCGCATGAATGTGATCGGCGACGGGGCCCAAGTCACGATCCCGCGCTTTACGAAAGCGTTCGACTGGGAACTGGAGTTCGGCATTTTCCTGTGCAAACAAGGACGCGACATTCCCAGGGAAAAGGCGCGCGATTTTATCGGCGGTTACACGATCTTCAACGATTTTTCCGCGCGCGACATTCAAAAAAGAGAAATGGGCGGGCGGCTCGGCCCCGCGAAGGGAAAAGATTTTGACGGAGGCAACGCAATCGGTCCCGTCCTCGTCACGCCCGATGAAATTCCCGATCCCTGCAATCTGGCGATGAGAGCGCGCATCAATGGAGAAGAGGTTTCTTATGGGCACACCAAAGGCATGCGGTGGACGTTTGAAGAATTGATCGCCTACGTTTCCCAGGACGAGACTCTGTACCCGGGAGAATTTTTCGGCTCCGGCACCGGAACGGTTCCCGAATCCGGCGCAAACCGCTGTTGCTGCGGCCTCGAAATGGGGCGTTTCCTAAATGCAGGCGACACGGTCGAACTCGAAGTCGAACGAATTGGCAAATTGACCAATCACGTTGTTGAACATTCCTAGTCCGGGATTCAGAATTTGGCAGCGACGCCATGCAATGAGTCGGGCGCGGATTGTGTTGTGGCGCTGGCGTCTCGCCGGCGTTCTTGCGCTGCGTGGAAGTCAGAAAAATCGCCGGCGGGACGCCGGCGCCACGAAACACCTGCGATCTTTACTCGTAGAAATATCGAGGACGGATGGAAGACTACAGAACCCGAGGGCTCATTCGCGCGATGGGGCGCTGGACCCTTACGGCGCTGGTCATCAATTCCATTATTGGGAGCGGCATTTTTGGCTTGCCGTCGGTAGTGGCCGGCTTTGTGGGCAAGCAGAGTCCTCTGGCCTATCTCGTCGCCGCCGCGGGAATCGGAGTGGTCATCGCGTGCTTCGCCGAATTGGCTTCGCAATTCGGCGCGGCAGGCGGACCGTATCTCTATGCGCGGGAAGCCTTCGGGCGATTCATAGGGCTGGAAATTGGGTGGCTGCTGTTGCTGGTGCGGCTGACCGCCTCGGCGGCGGCGGCAAACCTCTTCACAAATTACCTCGCCGAATTCTGGCCTGCCGTGCAAGAGCCGGTCACGCGGCTCACCGTGCTGGCGGTCTTGATCGGATTTCTTGCCGCAGTGAATGTTCGCGGCATTAAGTCCGGAGCGGCAGCGAGCAACGTGTTCACCGTGGCAAAACTCGTGCCGCTGATTTTGTTTGCTATCGCAGGAGGAGTTTTCCTCCTGCGCACGCATCCGGCAATTCCCGGCGTAATGCAGGGCGGCACCTCCGTTCCCATTCGGAATTGGCTGGAGGCCGTGCTCGTCTTGATGTTTGCATACGGCGGCTTCGAAGGCGCGGTGATACCAATGGCGGAAACAAAAGATCCGCGGCGCGACGCTCCGTTCGCCCTCCTCGTGGCGCTTGTAACGGTGACCCTCCTGTTTTTCGCAATCCAGTACATTGTCGTCGCCGTGCTTCCCGGCGCAAGCATGACAGATCGACCGCTGGCTGCCGCCGCGCGGCAATTTGGGGGAACAGCCGGCGCCGCCCTGATTTCCACCGGGGCGCTAATTTCCGTTTGTGGATTTTTAACCGCACAGCTGCTGCTTGCGCCGCGCCTGACCTTTGCGCTGGGGGAGAAAGGCGACTTTCCGCCTTTCTTCGCGCGAATTCACGCCAGGTTTCAGACGCCGCACATTTCGATACTCGTCTTTGCGGCGATCATTTGGTGCCTGGCCGCCGCGGGCAGTTTCACGTGGAACGTGTTTCTTTCCTCGGTGGGAAGATTGTTTATCTATGGGGTCACGTGCGCGGCTCTTCCTGTATTGCGGAAAAAATATCCCAACAGGCGCGCTTATCGCCTCCCGGCGGGAAATCTATTTGCCGTGCTCGGAGTTTTTTTCATGGTCTTGCTGGCGTCCCGCATGAACCGCGGCGAGGTAATTTTTATCCTGATTACGACGGCCATCGCCATCGCAAATTGGCTATGGGCGCGAAATCGGCAAAAGGGAGAAGCGCGATCGCAGACCGAGAGCAGTGAGGAAATGGAATGATCCGGGGAGAAATAGTATCTTGTAGCCTTCTGGCGCCGCGACATTCTTGATCGGGCAGGGACGCGTCCGGCCGCGGAAAGGTTTTCCGCATGCATCTCAAATCCAGCTCCAAGTCTCTCGTATTTTTCCTGATCGTCCTTGCTTCTTCCGCGCGGGCGCAAGGTCCCTCCAAGCATGCGATGACGTTCGCTGACCTGATGGCCGTGCAGCGCGTCGGCGAACCGCAGATTTCGCCGGACGGGCGCGACGTCGCCTACACCGTGGGCGCGACCGACATGGACACGAACCGCATCGCCCACAACATCTGGGGCGTCTCGACCTCGCCGGGAAGCCAGCCGCGCCAGTTGACGCAGAGCGGGCATGACACCCGGCCGCAGTGGTCGCCCGACGGAAAATCCATCGCCTTCCTCTCCAGCCGCGAAGGGCCGCCACAGGTCTACGTGATGCGCGCGCAAGGAGGGAACGCGAAAAAAATCACTTCGCTTTCCACCGGCGCGGACAACGAGAAATGGTCCCCGGACGGGCGATGGCTGGCCTTCACTTCCAGTGTATTCCCGGACTGCGCGGACGACGCATGCAACCGCGCGCGCGACGATGCGGCGGAAAAAAGCAAAGTGAAAGCCCGCGTTTACGATCATCTGCTGTATCGCCACTGGGTGCATTGGAACGACGGCAAGCGCAGCCATCTGTTCCTCGTGGCGGCAAATGGCGGCGCTCCGCGCGACGTGACTCCGCGCGCCGACTACGATGTCCCTCCCGATGAGCGCGGCGACGCGAATGATTTCGCTTTTTCGCCCGACAGCAAGGAACTCTGCTTTACCGCGGTGACCGACCGGCCCGAAGCCATCAGCACGAATGGCGATCTGTTCGTGGTTTCCACGAGCGGCGGCGAGGCGAAACGCATCACGTCCAATCCCGGCTTCGACGGCCATCCGGCCTATTCGCCGGACGGCCGATTCATCGCCTATCACTCCCAGAAAACTCCCGAGTACGAGAGCGACCGCTGGCGCCTGATGCTCTATGACCGCGCCGGCGGCACGCACACGGAGATGGCCGAATCGTTCGATCGCAGCGTGGATGAAATTGTTTGGTCGCCGGACAGCAAGGAAATTTACTTCACGGCGGTCAATGAAGCGGAGCAGCCGGTCTACGAAATCGCGGCAGCGCCCGGAGGCACTCCGCAGGAGATCGTGAAGAATTCGTTCAACGAAGGCATCTCGCTCTCCGCGGATGGAGGCACGCTGGCGTTCCTGCGGTCCAGCCTCGTCGCGCCCACGGAAGTCTTCGTTTCCCGCAGCGATGGAAGCGGCGCCCGGCAGCTCTCCGAGCACAACGCCGCGCGCCTTGCGTCCATTGACATAAATCCTCCGGAATCGTTCTGGTACGAAGGCGCGGGGGGCACGCGAGTTCACGGGATGCTAATTCGCCCGCCGCATTTCGACGCGTCGAAGAAATATCCGCTGTTGCTCCTCATCCACGGCGGGCCGCAAAGCTTGTGGGCCGATTCGTGGGGTTACCGTTGGAATGAAGAGTTGTTTGCCGCGCCGGGCTACGTGGCCGTCATGATCAACCCGCGCGGCTCGACGGGCTACGGACAGAAATTCACCGACGAGATCACCGACGATTGGGGCGGGCGCGTCTATGAAGACCTGATGAAGGGCGTGGACTACGTCGCCGGAAATTATTCCTACGTTGACGCTAGCCGAGTGGCCGCGGCCGGGGGCTCGTATGGCGGCTACATGATCGATTGGATCGCCACGCACACGGGGCGTTTCAAGGCGCTCATCAGCCACGCCGGCGTGTACGATAAGACCGCCATGTACGGCGCCACCGAGGAACTCTGGTTCGAGGAGCACGATATGGCCGGGACTCCCTGGACGCATCCGGAGAGTTATCAAAAATGGTCGCCGAGCACGTACGCCGGAGATCTCGGCAAATACAAAACTCCGACGCTGGTGATTTGCGGCGAACTCGATTACCGCGTGCCCTACACGCAGAGCCTCGAATTCTTTACCGCCTTGCAGCGGCAAAATGTGCCGTCGAAAATAGTCGTGTACCCCGACGAGGGGCACTGGATCCTGAAACCTCAAAATAGCCAGCTCTGGTACAAAACATTTTTTGAGTGGCTGGCGGCCTATTTGGAATAATCCGAGGCAGACGAGATGAAATTGTCCGTGGTAATCGCAATTCTGCTGGCAACCGCCGCGTTGGCGCGGGCGCAAGGGCCCGATCCCGCGCTCATGTCGGAAATTCGCAAGATTCGCGCGATCGACAATCATTCGCACCCGCCGCGCGTCGTGGCCGATGGCGAGCGCGACGATGAATTCGACGCACTGCCTTGCGACCCTCTGGAGCCGACCGCGCCGAACACCATGACGCGCCCGGAAAATCCACAGTATCTCGCCGCCTGGAAAGCGTTGTGGGGATATCAATACAACGACCGCAGCGACGCGCACGTGAAGGAACTCCTCGCAATTAAAAATAAAATTCGCCGGGAGCAGGGCGACAATTATCCTGCTTGGGTGCTCGACCGATTGGGCATCGAAACGGAATTGGCAAACCGGGTGGCCATGGGGCGGGGCCTCGATGCGGCGCATTACCGCTGGGTGCCGTTCGACGATGCCCTGCTGTTTCCGCTCAACAACGATGCGCTGGCCGCGGAAACGCCGGACAAGAAATTTTTCTTCGGCCGTGAAAACATGCTGCTGGCGCGCTATCGCCGCGAACTCGGCGTCGCGGCCGTGCCGGCGACCCTTGCCGAATACGCGTCCCGAGTGGTGACGCCGGAACTCGATCGGCAAAAAAAAGGCGGCGCGGTGGCCATCAAATTTGAGGCGGCGTATTTGCGATCCCTCGATTTCGAGCCCGCATCGGAACAGGATGCCGCCGCCATCTACGCGAAATACGGGCATAATGTCTCGCCCGCGAAAGAGGAATACACGCGTTTGCAGGATTATTTATTCCGATACGTTGCGGCGGAGGCGGGCCGCCTCGGCCTGCCGGTACACATTCACACAGGCGCGGGATGCGGCGGTTTTTTTTACTTGAAGGGATCGAACCCGCTGCTGCTCGAGTCCGTCCTGAACGACGCGCGTCTTCGGAAGACGACCTTCGTCCTGCTGCACGGCGGCGCGGGGCCGTTCACGCGTGAGATCTCTTTCCTCCTGATGAAGCCGAACGTGTACACGGATTTATCCGAGCAGACCTGGCTCGAACCGCCTCACCGCCTCGCGGAAGTCCTGCGAGAGTGGATCGAGTGGTATCCGGAAAAAATATTATTCGGGACCGATCTTTATCCGGGAAGCGGGGCCTACGATTGGGAAGAGATCGGCTGGCAGACTTCGCAAACCGCGCGGCAGGCGCTGGGAATGGCGCTGACCGGGATGCTCCAGGACGGGGAAATTACCGTGCTCCGTGCGAACGAAATTGCGCGCATGGTCCTGCGCGAAAATGCGCTGAAGCTGTATCACCTGTCGGAACATCGATGACGAAAAAATGATTGGTTGAAGCCCGGGAACGCCAATCTCCCGATTGGCGTCTTGCACACCCGCCAATCAGGAGATTGGCGTTCCCGGGCAGCCTCATCACGCAATTTTTCGTTGCGCGCATGGGCTACACGGGCGCATGGAAGTGCACGAAAATTGGACGTTGTCCTGCCCTGAAACTTCCTTATGCCTTTCAGGGCAGGACAACCCTCCGATGCTTGGTATATCGTGCCATTCGGAGCAACCTCGCCGACGCATAACGGCGATCGCACCCGAAAGTGGCATTTCTCAGTTATTTCTACTTCCAACACCCTTACATTCCAGAAGAAAACTCGATGGCCTTGGTCTTTCCGGAAACTTGAATTTCAGTCAGCTTGTCGTTATCGAGGATAAAGGTAGTTGCGTTGATCTTGCCGTTAAAATCTTTCAGGGTGCAGGGAATCTCCGCCACAACCTTGCCGCCCTGTTCAAATTTCGCTTTGCTTGCGTCGGCAATGACCTTGTATTCGCCGGGGGCAAGCTTGGTTGTGCCGACTGTCGTGGTTGCCGTCAGCTTTACGTTAGTTGTAATCGTGTCGCCTGAATCGTTTTTGGCCCAGACCGAAACACTCATTGCGGTAAGCGCCATGATCGCCAGAAAAATTGGTAACGAACGTCGAGACATAACGGTATGTTCTCCCTTTTGGTATTGGTATTGAGCCGCTGAGCCGTACCGGTCGGAAACTGGGGAAAAACGGGGCCCGAGTCTGCACGAACTCTCTGCTTGCTCCGTCGTTATAGATGCGGGCGACCCGAATCAGGTTACACTTTCTATTCAGAAATAAAACGCTGATGGAAAACAAGCAAGAGCCTTAAACGCCTTCCGCGGGGCGAATTCTATTTCCAATTGCCAAGCAGGCGCCGGACCGTGAGGACTTGACCCAGATGATACGCGTTGTGATCCGCGACAAGCAGAGCTTCGCGGAGGATCGTCTGTCCCGTGCCGTGAGGAATTTTCGTGAAGAGGTCCGTTTTGGGACTGGCCACCAACTTTTTCATCGTCTCGAGATCTCGTGCGAATGATTTGAGGCTTTTGTACCAAGCCTTCGCATTCGGCGGCGCTTGCGCAGCGGGCCAGTAGCCGGCCGGCCAGTCGGGAGAGACATGCTTCGCATCGCGAGAAAATTCCAGGATGTCCCACTGCGCGATGCGCATGTGCTCGAGCAATTCCCAGAGCGAGTACGGCAGCCCGCTGGGACGAACGCCTCGCAATTTAGGAGGGATGCCGCTGAACGACGCCTTCCAATCGACATGAGCGCCGCGTCCGGAAAGTAGATTCACAAGATACTCGCGCAAGACTTTTTCGTTCACAGGCTTCTCCATTATTTTCCGGTGGCGTTTCAATTTGCGCCTTGATTCCCTTCCGGCGTCCGGGCGGGCTGCTGAACCGAGCACGCAACGGGCGAAATGGAAGCTTCCCATGCCAGGAGCAATTTTTGCCCTTCCGTATCAATTTCGTCGATCGTCCTTGGCCTTCCGTTTCCCGAACCTGGGAAGACGAGATACAGGACACCTCTTCGCGCACCGCCATTTCGCGCGTCGGATCGAATCCCCAGGTCTTCGGCGAGCGCCACCGAGCCTTCGCCGATTCGGTCATGTGGGCCAACATCTCCAAAAATCGCGTAGGAGCTGTTGCCGTTTTGCACATTGAAAACGACAGCGAAATCTCCAGGGTGCGCGCCGACTTGGCGCGCCATCTCGCCAGGTAGAACCAAGTAAGGAATCCTCGACGCATCCACGTACCGGCTGGGATCGTTCACAGCCTTCGAGCGATCGGCCAGCGCGGAGGCCGAAACGTAATAGCCCGGAAACGGATCACCGGCCCCCTGGATGAAGGGCTCTCCATCCGCGTCCTTGGCCAGTCCCTGCCAATTCCCCGGCGAACCCGCGTTCGCAAGGTCATCGAGTCCCGAGTTGTCCGGATGATAGGCATTCGGCGCGCCATCGGCATCAATGGTCATTCCAGATTCATAAAAAAAGCCCGAGCTACCAGGCAGCCGCCCAATCGGGATATCCCGCTCGAGCTCCCCGTCGTGCCTCATCTCGAAATTCATGAGAAGCTTGCCGAAACAAGCACCCTGCGAATCACCCGGCGGCCCCGGGACAACGTTTGAAAGAACGCATTGAGCCAATTCAGAATGTTTTTGCTCGAGAGTATTTAAATCCTGTTCAAGGTGAACGGCAGCGGGAGCCGCATCCGCCGTTCTGGATTCGCCAACCAGTTCGGATTGCGCCTGGGGCGGATGCTGGTCGCGATCCGCGGCTTGGCTCCCCTCGTGTGGTGTGTCGAAGCCACTGTGACAATCGAGCGTCGGGTTTGCTGAGGTTGGACTGCCCGTCAGGGAAGAAGCCGGTCCCGGAGAAGCCTGATTACCCCTTGCCACAACCGAGAAGCATAGGAAAATTGCCGTCACAAACAAAATCACTTTGCACCGCATGGCCCAAAACCTCCACCCATTCCGAACGGGGTCCCGAGGAATCCCGTGGATTGCCCCCCTATTATAGACCACGAAATTAAGCAGTGTGTTGCCTCACTGCAAAATCCGAATGAGGCCACCGGGGCCCCGCGGGATGAAAGCGATCGATCGCTGCCACTTCAACGTTGACCGTTCGATCCTCCCGCTTTTGATAGCCGCCACGCCTCCATCTCCCGACCTGCCCACGATATGCGAACAGTATCAATACCTATCCCTTACCTGTCCTTTCGGCCAGCATTCCTGGAAGGGCACAGCTGGTAGGCTCATTCAATGGGGGCCACATCGAGCGTGCTAACTTTGGATCACGCTTACGGCGGGGGGAACGCAAGAAGCGATTTGCCGGAGGAACCTGGTGCCGTTTTTCTGTGCAGGAACAACGCGCCGTTGCGTTAGCATCATTCGTGTCTCTGTGCGTCTGTTCCTCGGCGCTCTGTTGATTCTCAGTGGACTCCTGTTCTTTGCCGCCGGCGCCCGCGCCCAGATTTCGCCCGGACCGCTCTCGAAAGCGCACCAATCCCTCAATGGCTCGACCCAGTGCAACACCTGCCACCAGTTCGGAACCAGCACACCGACGTTCAAATGCCTCGAATGCCATAAAGAAATTGCAGAGCGTCTGACCGCGCACAAGGGCTACCACGCGCTTCTCGGGATGAAGAATCCCAACGGCCGGGACTGCGTGCGGTGCCACCTCGAGCACAATGGCGCGGATTTTTCGCTGGTCCATTGGGAGCCGTCCCTCAAGCAATTCGATCATCGCCAGGCCGGATATCCACTCGTGGAAAAGCACGCGGCCGTCGCGTGCGAGAAGTGCCATACACCGGCGCACATGGTTCCGGCGCAGCGTACGCTGATCCAGAAGAAGAACCTCCCGCAGTCCTTTCTGGGCCTCTCGCAGGACTGCGTCACCTGCCATGAGGACGTGCACAAGGGGCAGCTCGGCGCCGACTGCCAGCGCTGCCACAATGTGACAGACTGGAAACAGGCCAAGCAGTTCGACCATTCGAAGACCAAGTATCCGCTGACCGGAATGCACGCCCAGGTGGCCTGCGAGAAGTGCCACTTCCCTTCGGGTCCCGACAAGACGGTGAAGTTCACGGGGATAAAATTCGATACCTGCATCTCCTGCCACACCGATCCTCACAAGGGCGCTTTCAAGGGAACGTGCGAATCCTGCCACACGACGGCCAGTTGGAAAAAAGTGAATGCCTCGATGCAGTTCGACCATTCGAAAACAAAATACCCGCTCCTGGGAATGCATTTGAAGGTCGGTTGCAGCGACTGCCACACCGGAGGCGATTTCAAGAAGACCCTGGCCTTCGCCCAGTGTGCAAATTGCCATAACCCCGATCCACATAAGGGACAGTTCCAGGCGCGGGCCAGCAAGGGAGAGTGTGCGGAGTGCCACACCGTGGAGGGCTGGAAGCCATCGCAATTCGGCGTGAAGGAGCACGCGACATCGCACTACCCGCTCGAAGGAAAACATGCGGCCGTCGCCTGCGACAAATGCCACACGCCGGCCGGCAAGGACACCCTCTACAAAGTGAA
The DNA here is from genome assembly GCA_041498955.1 of Terriglobia bacterium. Classification (GTDB taxonomy): domain Bacteria; phylum Acidobacteriota; class Terriglobia; order Acidiferrales; family UBA7541; genus Palsa-360. The sequence continues at coordinate 1,797 of JBGQJJ010000044.1, read as the reverse complement.
GTTCGCGGCCTGCACGGATTGCCATCAGGATGCGCATGACAAGCAATTCGCCGCCGCGCCTTACCAGAACCGTTGCGAGGATTGCCACACCGTAAAGGACTTTCATCGCTCGACGTTCACCATTGCCAAGCACAAGAACACCCGCTATGCGCTGACCGGGGCTCACGTGGCCGTCGCCTGCGCGGAGTGCCACAAAGCCGGCCTCGCCGGAAGAACGGACAAGATTCTGCCGTTCCATTTCGAGGACAGGACGTGCACGGCCTGCCACATGGATCCTCATAAGGGGGAATTCAAGGAACGTATGGCGGCAAAGCGCGCCGATGGAACCGCGCTGGGCTGCGAAGCCTGCCACAGCACGCGATCTTGGATCGACATTCGCAGCTTCGACCATTCGAAAACAAAATTTGCATTGCTCGGAGCGCATCGCGCGGTTGCCTGTGACGAGTGTCACAAGGTGCCCGCCGGTTCCCACGAGATTCAGTTCAAGGGAACGCCGAAGAATTGCGAAGCCTGCCATACGGACCCGCACGGCGGCCAGTTTGTGGCCAAGGACGGAATCACAAAATGCGGGGATTGCCATGTGGACCAGCGCTGGGCGCCCTCGACATTTGACCACGATAAGCGCACTCAATTCCCGTTGACAGGGGGGCATGCAAATGTGGGCTGCGCGATGTGCCATGCCTTGCAGCGCGAGGTTCAGGGCAAACCGGTTTTGTTCTACAAGCCGACGCCTAAGAATTGCGCGGATTGCCATGGTGCGGATGTTCGGCCGCTCTAAGCGCGCCGAAAATAAAAAAATCTTAGAAAAATAACTAAACGCCGAAACGCCGATTCAAATCTAGCAATACTGCCGCACATCCCCTGCGGCGGTCGGAGGACTTCAGGACGCCGAGTAATCGAAGGTACAGGTCCAAATTCTGGTCTTGCGCCCAGTAGATTGTCAGGTGCCCAAAGGATTACCGTTCCCTATACCCTATCGAAATGAGGGTCGGAGCCGGTAAATCGGAGCCAGTTAAACCGTTAGGGGGCAATCATTTCCAGAGTAGTCCAGGTTATCCGGTGGCTCGCGCTCGTGGTCTTTGCGCTAGCCGTTGTCCTGCCCGCCGCCGCCCAGCGACAGCCTGGCCGAAGCCCGCACGGTCCACTCAACATTCCCTGCGAAAACTGCCATACGAATACAAGCTGGGTCCCCATTCGCGCCATACCAGAATTCAACCACGACTCCACGCGTTACCCGCTTCGCGGCATGCACGAAAAAGTATCCTGCACGGGATGCCACACCAAGCCGGTATTCACCGACGTTGGCAAGAACTGCGCCGATTGTCACGCCGACATTCATCGCGCTCAGTTCGGCAAGAACTGCGCCCAGTGCCATACCGTTCTCGGATGGCAAGTTTCGGTCCAGTCGATTCAGCAGCACTTCAACCGATTTCCGCTGCTCGGCGCGCATGCCGTCTTGCAATGCGAGGAGTGCCATAAGAACCCCGCCGTCGGCAATTACCTGGGGCTTTCAACTGCCTGCGTGTCCTGCCACCAGACGGATTTTCAGAAAACAGTTAATCCCAACCACGTTTCCGCAAAGTTCTCCGCCACTTGCGAAACCTGCCATTCGGTTGACTCCTGGTTGAATGCCAGGTTCGACCACAGCTCGACCGGATTCCCGCTGACCCAAGGCCATGCCAACGTGGCTTGCGCCCTCTGCCATATCAACAACAATTACAACTTGACGACCACGCTGAACAATTGCGGGAACTCGGGATGCCACCTCACGACCTGGCAGCAGACCACCAATCCCGT
>JBGQJJ010000043.1:0-13076 GCA_041498955.1 Terriglobia bacterium | reverse complement strand
GCCTACCAGGCGCCGTTCCGCGAATATCCTTCCGTCGAGTACGGTGTCCCATCGCTTCCCCATGACTATCAGGAAAAGACGGAATTTGCGTTTGCGCGGATGATGTATCCGCCGGGATGGAATGACGGCTATCGCGGGCGCTTCGACGGCGATTGGCGTTTGGGACTTTCGCTTTGGACGCAGGATTATCCGCCGGCAGACCGGGCCTTTTCCCAGGCCGTTCGCCGCTTGACGCGCATCCACACGCGGTCCGTCGAAGAGTGCGTGAATCTGGACGATGGCGACGAGGTCTACAACTGGCCGTTCCTGTATGCCGTACAGGTGGGCGAATGGGGCCCGACCGATCGCCAGATGCTGAAGCTGCGCGATTATCTGCTGCGCGGCGGATTTTTCATGGCCGACGATTTCCACGGGACGACCGAGTGGCAGGTGTTTGAAGAGCGCATAAAAAAAGCGTTCCCGGATCGTCCCATCGTTGAAATTCCGAACAACGATCCGATTTTCCACACCATGTTCGACCTGGACGATCGTTACCGGGTCACAGGCGCCGAACACCTGCGCACGGGCTACAAGCTGGACGGCGTTGATGCGCACTGGCGCGGGATTTACGACGACCATGGGCGCGTCATGGTGGCGATTTCATTCAATTCCGATCTCGGCGATTCGTGGGAGTGGTCGAACGTGCCGGGGTATCCGCAGAAATTCTCCGACCTGGGAATGCGCCTCGGCGTGAATTACGTGATTTATTCCATGACGCACTGATTGGATTGGTAGCGCAGGCTTCAGCCTGTGGGGGTTCGTCCTTGCAAGTACCAAACCCCACAGGCTGAAGCCTGTGCTACTCAGTGCACCGTGATATTGACCGTGGCCGTGGTCCTTCCAAAAGCATTTGTGGCGTAGAGGGTGTAGGTCGTGGACTGGCTCGGCGAGACCGTAGCGCTTGTGCCTCGTACGGCGCCAACGTCCGGAGTCACGATCAAGTAGCCTGCGCCGGTGACATTCCAATTCAGAGTAATGGGCGTGCCCGCGGAAACATTCTGCGAGCTTGCGGTGAAACTCGTGATGACAGGGCTCGCGCCGGCAGGAACATTCGCGGCCGTGTAGATGGGATTCATCTGCACGACCTCGAAATCCGCCGCGGTGACGCTGCCCAGGTTGTGCAGGTCGCTGTTGTCCCAGCTATTGTCCGACGCGCCGCTGATGTACATCGAAGAACCGTTATCGGCCATGATCATTCCATATTTTTTGAGGGCCTTAAGAATGACCTGGTTCGCCGCGGAAAACGAGGAAATATCAAAGCTCGCCTTGAGCCGCAGGCGCATGCCCATCGGCGCGGCGAGCGCGTTCGAGGAATTGGCGGCCCAGTGCGACGCGGGCGGCACGAACGCCGCGCGGCTCGATTGCAGCGTGAACCGCAGCGCGTGGTTGATCTGGCCCGCCGCGACTTCGTCGTAACGCGCGAGGCCCGGGAAAATCGGCAAGCCGGCGGCGTCGGCCGACGTCCAAGTGTAAGGGCGCTGCCCGTCGGCAGTGAGATCCCACACGGCAGCCGATCCCGCATTCCAGCTCGCGGCATTCGGAACGGAACCGTACAGCTCATACAGCCAGCAATTGTTGTTGTCCAGCACGAGCACGTGACGGTCCCCGTTGCCGGGAGACGGATAACCCTCGATCAAGGCGGTCACGGGAATCGGCATCGGGCCCGGATCGCTCTCGTTGCCGAACGCCGTAAAAACAATGGGCAACGGAGCTTGCTGCGAGCCCACAACCAAATAGGGAATGCCTATGCTCTGCCCGCTGAATTGGCCCGAGCCGAAATCCGGATGAATGCCGATGCCGGAGCCGATGAAATTGATAATCGCGCTGGAATTCGCGTCCACGGGTGCGGAGGAAATATCTTTATTCCAGAGATTGTCCGCGGGAAACGGCACGAATCCGTTCAGACTGGCGCTTTGTCCGAGGCTCATTCCGGCGCAGCTCGGCGGCGGATTTCCGCCGCTCGTCGAAGTCACCTGCAAATTTTGGGAAGCGGAAGTCGCGCTTCCGGGATTGGGATTCATCACCGCGACAGCAAATGTTCCCGCGGACGATTCGTTGCCCGTCGCCGTGAGCTGCGCGGACGACACAAACGTCGTTGCCAGCGGCGCGCCTGCGAGGAGGACTTGCGCGCCGCTGACAAATCCGCTGCCGTTTACCGTCATCGCGAAGGCGCCGGCGGGAACCGATGTTGGCGCGATGCCAGTGAGTACCGGCACGGGATTCTGTAACGTGACGGCGCTGCTCCCTGTTGCAGAGGCGTCGGCCGAACTCACGGCGCGCACGGTCACGGTGTTGGAGCTTGGAATCGTCGCAGGCGCGGTGTACATGCCTGACGAGCTAATCGTCCCTGTAGCCGCGCTGCCTCCCGCCACGCCGTTCACCTGCCAGGTCACGGCAGTGTTCGATGATCCGGCAACCGTGGCGTTGAAGGATTTCGTCGCGCCGGCTCGCACATTGGCGCTCGGTGGGGCGACGGCAACCGTTACGCTCGACCCTGAAGGAGGCGTGTTGGAATTGGAAGGCGACGAACTCTTCGTTGCGCCCGTGCACCCGGCGAGCGCCGCTGCGGCCAGCAGAAACACGGGAAGCAGAGAATGTCGCAAAGCGAATTTCTTATATTTGTCCATAAGAAAGCACACCGAAAGCGTGGCGCTCAGGCGCCGGATTGCCTGTACGGGACTATGCCCCGGCGTGAGCCGCGGAACTACTGTACGGAAGGACAAAATCGGACGCGGGACGCCGGGGCAGGATGGTCATGTCTTGAAGGATTTGACCTTTATTTACGGCAATGGCGAAAGCTTGTCACGCCCGGCGTCCTCAAATTCAGGTGACCGCCAAGCTGTAGTACGGATTTATGATCGATCATAATATTGACATACCATTTCTATATCGATAGAATGATGGCAGGAAAAAAAATGCAAACCGTCAGGGTTTCCCCAAAATTTCAAGTGGTCATTCCGAAGGAACTGCGCGAGCGGCTAAAACTCCGCCCTGGGCAGGACCTGGTGATCTACGAAATCGACGGGCAGATTCGTCTGGAGATTTCGCACAAACCAAAAAGTCTTCGCGGCCTGGCGCGGGGCCTGCAGTGGAAAGAAAGCGACCGCGATCATGCCGAAAGGCTCTGAACTTTTCCTGGTGGATTCTTCCGGCTGGATCGAGTTCCTGGCAGACGGTCCGCTGGCGGACCGGTTTGCTCCTTATTTCGAGCGGGAGGAACGGCTGATTGTTCCTGCGATCGTGCTCTACGAGGTTTACAAGAAGTTGCTTTCCGTCCGAGGCTCCACCGCCGCCGACAGGTTTCTTTCCGCCGCGTTACGGGCCCGCATCGTCCCGATCGATGAACGGCTGGCCCTGCTCGCGGCTCGGATCAGCCTGGACCGGCGCTTGGCCATTGCCGACGCGATGATTTACGCAACCGCTTTGGTGGCCGGGGCGCGCCTCGTCACTTCCGACGCTCATTTTAATGGCTTGCCCGAAGCGACAGTGTTCTGAGCCGAGCCCTGAGCGTTTTCCTGACGAAGGAGCGCCCCGCCTTTATTTATTTACCAACGACGAGTACGACGAACGTATCGGGCAGCACCAGGTTGTGAGTCGAGCCGTGGCCGTGCCTGGCCGTGATGACGAGGACATTATGCGTTTTCATGTCCACGGTCATGGTCCGGGCTCCGGATTGCGTATCAAGTTCCTCCAGCACCTTAAAGCTGTCGGGGGAATCCTCGTGAATAATGGTGAGAGTTCCCGATCCTCCGGCTGAAGCGAAGGCGTTCCCCGTCTCCGGGTCAAAGCCGGCGCCGTCGGTACCTGCTCCGGTGCGCAGCGAGGCAACCACCTTGCCCGTGTCCGCGTTCATGATCACCATTTTCTGGTTATCACACGCGGAAAACAGGCGACGGGTCTTCCGGTCCATCGCCAGTCCCGAAGGTCCGGTGCCGGGCGCGAGCGGCCAGCGATGGGTGACCTTCATCGTCTCTGCGTCGACTTCGGCGATTTCGTCCTTGTCGGTGATGTTGACGTAGACCTTGCCCTTGCCGTCGGAGACGGCGGCCTCGGGCTGCCCTCCGAGCGCTACGGTGCCGGCGAGCGTGCCATCCTTGGCGTTAATCGCCGTCGCGTTGGCGCTGCTGCTGTTCATGACGAAAACGCGCTTGGTGACGGGTTCGTAGGTAAACGAATCCGGATCCTTGCCTGCTTTGACAGTTCCTATTTTCGCCAGCGTTTTCAGGTCGACGATGACCACCGCGCCGGCATCGCCACTCATCGCGTAGCCTCGCCCGAATTCAGGGACCGGAAGCAGGCCGGAAGTCCCCTCCAGACCGGACACTTTGCCCACAACTTTGCCGGTATCAACGTTTACCACGTCGACGTGATTCTCCCGGCCGATGTAGGCAAGCCGGGCCTCGCTGTCCATCGTGATGTAGTCCCAGCCTTCCGTGCCGCCAGTCGTGATTTTTTTCACGATATGATAGCCGGAGGAATCAGGATTAGCCGGTAGGGCCCGCGCGAATCCGGCAAACAGAAGAGAAACCGCGAGGGCCAGTGTCGCGCCCGTGATGACTGCCTTGTTTCTGTGACGCATGATGATCCATCCTCCCTTGTCAATCTGACTTCCATCCAAGATCGTTCTTTCGTCCGTTTTTTTAAATGACTTTTCTCCGTGAACCTTACGGATTGGCCTATGTTCTTCAATCCTGCATCGTATAGATCCTTACTTCGGCGTTCGAGCTGGCGCTTGCCGAAACCGCCAGATAAAAGCGGTCGAAGCCTTTCCCCTGCCTTCCGAAGTATCCAGCCGTCCCGGCGCCCACAACAGTGGGAATCTTGGAAATTACACTGTAGTGATCCGGATCGGTCTGCTGATAGACCCAAATGGAACCCGCCCGGCCCGGCACGTAAACGCGCTTGCGCTCGGCGCTGTAATAAAGATCGTCCGTGTCCTGAACGGTCGGGACCGAGGCGACCATTTTACCCGTGGCTGTGTCAAACACGGAGAGCGTGGCCGGTTCCCGCGTGCCCACGATGACCCGGTGATCGGCCTCGTCCAGGGCCATGGGAAAATTCTGGGCCACGGTTACAGGCCAGCGCGTGAGTTCCTTCGTGGTGCGGTTGATGGCCACAATCTGCTTCAAGTCCGGAACATTCACGTAAATGTTGGGGCCGTTCTTTTCGAGTTGAAACGATTCCGGCTCGCCCCCGAGCTTATAAACCTCATCGAGACGCTTGTTGGTCATCGCGTCCACTGCGGCAATCGCGGAATTCTTCTCGTCATCGCCACAGCCGACGTAAACGCGTTTGGTCGCCGCGTCGTAGCGCAGGTTATCTGCGCCTCCATCAAAATCCAGCGTGGTGATGAGCTTGTACGAGTCGCCGTCGTAGATATAGACCTTGCCCTTCTCGCTGGCTACAAACAGTTTGTTGGCCTCCGGAGAAAAGGTCACGCCCTGAGGATTCGGCACCCCGGTGATTTCGTGGGAGCGGGTTCCCTGGAAGAGATCGATCACCTCTACCGAATTGTTGCCCAGTCCGGAAACAAACACCTTGCCCTTGCCGGAGGCAAAATGGTCGAAACGTCCTTTCACGCCTTCCAGTGGAACCGTGGCGGTCAAGATCAGCGGAGGTGCAGCGTCGGCTGCGGGCGGGGCGCTGGCGGGAGCAGTCGATTGGTTGACTTGACATGCCGTTAGCGTAATGACAGACGCCAGCAAAAAACCCATGCCACTAAATTTTTTCATATTCTCCCCCATGCGAATTGAAATCGTCTTTAAACAAGGCCGCCAGCCAGTACGCCGACGATGTCTTGCCTGAGACAGCTTAAGGCTGCACTTCGTATACCAGCACCTGCGCAGGCTGCCCACCGAAAGGCGGTGCAGGTACAAACAAACGATTCAGCGCCGGCGCGAAATAAGAGGTGGCAGAACCTGGCACGCTGGGAACCTTGGCCACGAGCGCGTAATGATCAGCGTCGCGCTGCTCGAAAACGCCCACTACGCCTTCCACAGCCGACATGTAGATGCGCTTGCGAGCGGCGTCATACCAGAGGGCATCGCTGCCGTCCGGCGCTTCCACGCTGGTCACCACTTTGCCGGTCTTCGAGTCAAGGACCACGAGCGCGGGAGGATTCCGGCTGGCGATAAAAAGGCGCTGGTCTTTTTCATCGAATGCCATTGGGAAAAGCGCTTTGAACCCCGGCACCTGCCATTTTTCCATTACGCGGCGATGGTTCGTATCCGCCACCGCGATGTAACCCAGCTCGTTGATATTCACGAACACTCGAAACGAGCCGGGAGTCGTGTCCACCTGGAACGATTCGGGGTGAGCCTCCAATAGGATTTCGGACAGGGGCTTGCCGGCGGCGTTCATGATGCGAAGCGCCGACGTCGCTCCCTCTCCATAGCCCAGCATGACGGTTCCACCGCTGCCACCGTAACGCGGGTTCGCGGGAACGTACCGAAGATTGTCGGCATTCTCCAGAGACGTCATACTGCGGACGAGTTCATACGTCGTGCCATCGTAAATGTTCAAGAAGTTCGATTCCCCGTCGGCGACAAAAATCAGGTTGGACTCCGGCACGTAGAGTGCAGCCTGCGCCATCGTGAATCCGGGAACGGTGTGCAACACCTTTCCCGAAGCTAAATCGATCACCTCCACCGTCCCGTTGCCCAGGCCGGACATGAAGTACCGATTGCCTTTTACGTCCACGGACTGGTGGTCGATTCGCCCTTCAAAGCTGCGTGGCAATGGGATTTTTTGGACGAGCTTCAAGGGCTGGTGCTGCTCCTGAGCCTGAGCCAATGGCAGGCAGCAGAGCCCAGCGACAAAGACAATCACACGCAGGAAATTCATCCGCTTCACGCGTTCCCCCGACTTACGTTGTCGCTTCTTACGATTGGGATGCCTGACCTGTTATCGCTTCCAGCTGATATGCTCCTGACCAGGGGAGCCTATGCCGGGCAGCCTAGCAATACAACCTGAAAAAAACCTGAATCTACCATTCCCGGAGACTTCACCGGCGCACCACGTAAATTGCCTGCCTTTGAGTCCTGAATCTCAAACAAGCCATATGATTTCAGCCTGTTTTCAGGTTAGGATGTTCCAATCCGTCGAGTGAGAGACGCACGCCTTAAGTATCCAAGCAATCTTCTTTCCGGAATATTTCTCGTCTCCCTGCTGTCTCTGTCCGCAAACGCAGACGGTCGAGCTTCGCCGGCGCTGCCCCCCGTCCCCCAGGCGGAGTCGCGCGTGGCGGTGGCAGTTCCGATTGACCATGCGCCAAAACTCGATGGGAGTCTCAACGACCCGCTTTGGCAATCAGCCAAAGTCATCACCGATTTTCGCCAACGTGAGCCTCATGAAGGCGAGGCAGCGACGGAAAAGACAGAAGTCCGCATTCTCTACACGCGCACGGCTGTCTACTTTGCGATTCATTGTTACGACTCAGAACCGTCCCGGATTGTCGCGACGGAACTGCGCCGCGATGCGAGTCAAGACTTGGACGATCACTTCGAAATCCTGATTGACTCCAAAAATGATCGCCGTGACGCCTACCTTTTTGAGATCAATCCTTTAGGCACGCAGGACGACGGCTTAATTGTAGATGAGTTCGGAGCCAAGGGAACTCCCGGTCAAGGGAACCTGGATTTCGACTCCGGATGGGATGGAGTATGGACCTCAGGAGCTCGCATCACTTCCGACGGCTGGACCGCAACGATCGAGATCCCCTTTTCAACTCTCAACTTCACGCACTCGCAGGAAGTCGTCTGGGGTTTGAATTTCAAGCGATTCATCCGCCGAAAGAACGAGCAGGATTTATGGACCTCTTACCGGAGAGCTTTTGACATCGTGAAAGTCTCTCAAGCCGGAATGCTCGTTGGAATCAAGGATATCGGGAGTGGGAGACTTTTCATTGTGAAGCCTTATGCCCTGGGAGGATTTAATAAGCAATCTGGGGCGAGCCTCGGAGCCCTGCACACTGGGGGACTCGATATCAAGTATGGTCTTAGTTCAAAACTGGTTCTGAATCTTACCGGAAATACTGATTTCGCCGATACCGAAGTGGACTTGGAGCAATTCAATCTGACACCATTCAAGATTTTTATTCCGGAAAAACGCCAGTTTTTCTTGGAGAATGCGGGAATCTTCGATTTCGATATCGGCGACCGGGACCAATTGTTTTTCAGCCGCCAGATTGGGATCGACCCGGTGACTGGCCAACAGGTGCCTGTGAACGGCGGAGCGAAGCTTACCGGATCCCTAGGCGGCTTCCAACTCGGCCTCTTGGACGTGGACACGCGTTCAAGCGGTCCTAATCCATACGGCAACTATGCCGTCGTGCGGGTCAAGCACTCCCTCTTCGGCAGTTCTTACATTGGTGTGATGGGCATCGACAAACGGTCGGGCAACCGCTTGGATCCTTACAACCAGACTGGCGGATTCGATACTCGGCTCGTGTTGCCCAAGGATTTCTTCGTGGATGCGCATCTTGCAACCACGCGCTCCCCGGGGGGGCCCACCGGAAGCGCGGACGTAGGCGCCGCCCTTTCTTATCGTTCGGACTTACTCGAAGGCACGATTGAGCGGAGGAGAATTGGACCGCATTTTAACCCGGAAGTCGGATTCATCGAGCAGACGGATATAAATGAAACGTACGCGGACATTAGTCTTAAACCTCGACCCAAAATAAACGGCTTACGCGAGTTGCAATTCGAAAGTTTCATTAACCATTCCCCGAACACACACAACGGTGTGCAGACCCAGGAGTGGCAGGGGACCTTTCGCGCCTTTCTCAATAATGGGGCCTTCACGGACAATGATATTGCCGATGTGTTTACGCAACGAATCACGACGCCGCTTCAAATTTACAAGAACTTCTTCATCCCAATTGGCTTATATCATTTCGCGCGGCATCAGCTTAGTTTCTATTCCCCACAGGACCGCCGCCTTACCTACGATCTATATGAGCGATTTGGCGGCTATTACGGGGGGAGGCTTAATCAGTTGCGAGTGAGAGCCAGCTACCGGCCGAATGCAAAGCTCTCGTTTTCAGCTTCGCAAACCTGGAATCGATTCCGATTGCCGGTGGGGAACTTCTCTATCGATTTGGCGAGCTTGCAAGCGAACTATTCCTTCAATCGGTTTCTGACCTTCACCAGCATCGTTCAGTTGGACACGGCAAACACACAGGCTGTCAGTGCGAATCTTCGCCTGCGTTACAACTACCGGCCTGATAGCGACCTCTACATCATCTACAACGTGGGGACGCAATTTGCGAGCCTCGCCGCAGCGAACCCGCAGCAGATCCGCGAAACCCGTTTCGCGGTCAAGTACACCTATTCTTTCAACCCCTAGCCGAAACAGCACAGGGTATGCGATAGTCCTCTCTCCTTCTGCGGCAAATTGCCGAAAATATCGGCGAAAAAACCGCTGTCGAAATTCAGATCAAATCGAAGTGGCGAACCCACGTTGACTTGGCTCTGGGTATGCCTGTACGATGCGATTCTCATCGCATCGTCGATGCCTGGAGGAAATTTCAATGTCTCACATTCGTTTTGCGGTATTGGCTGTTGCTACGTTCGTTCTCGTGGGCGCGTTCTCGATGACCGCGCTTTCGCAGGACCTGCTCACGCAAAAAGTGATTTCGATGGAAATGGCGCAAGTCATGGCGCAGGCCACCGTGGCGCAATGCCGCGCCAATGGTTATCGCGTCAGCGTCACGATTATCGACAATGCCGGCCTGCTTAAGGCGTTTCTCCGTGACGACGGCTCCGGCGCCGGCACGCCCGATCTCAGCCGGAGCAAGGCTTACACAGCGCTGTTTTTCCGGAGGACGTCGGGGGAAACCGCCAAGGCCTTTGGGGCAATGGCCCCTCCGCCGAACATTGCAGGCACTGTCATGATGCAGGGCGGCGTTCCGATCAAAGCGGGGACTGAGACCATTGGCGCGATCGGCGTCAGCGGCGCTCCCGGGGGCGATAAAGACGAAGCCTGCGCGAATGCGGGCATCGAGAAAGTTGCCGACAAACTGAAGTAGAACGGCTCCCCCCTCAAATTAGCAGAAAGCCTATTTGGGGCCGGCCTCCGCGGCGAGCGGTTCCTGCAGCGACGGGAACCGCTTCTCTGCCAGGGCCATGCCGCCGAACAGCAACGCGACATAGAACGCATCGCCCGCCAGCGTGTTCCAAAATAGCGGCAGGCCCGCGATATAGCACGCGGCCAAGCCGCCCACATTTTTCGGATAGCTTCCGATCGAACTCACCCATGTCGCGAAGTTGGTGACCAGGAAAAATTGAATCGCGCCGGCCAGCGTGGCGCCGCCAATGCGGGGTGCGGACTTCTTCCGCCGCAGCCAGAATCCAATGGCGACGCTCACCAGAAAACTTGCATACACGTACGGAATGAGCCGGTGGAAGCCGGTAAAAATATCTCCCGCAATGAGCGAGAGCAGCGGGACGGCAATGGCGGCGCGCTTGCTCGAAAAATAAGCGCCGCCAAACAGCGCCAGCGCCCCGATCGGCGCGAAATTCATCGGATGTGGAACGACGCGGAGCGCGGCCGCGGCAAGAACGATGCCCGTGATCAACGCCGCGCGGGGATGAATCCAGCTTCCATTTTCCTTGTTCGTTTCTTGGTTCGATTGCATGGTGGTCTCCTTTCACTCCGGCAACAGATCGCAGAAACAAAAACCGTCGCGCAACACTTTTTCGCCCACGCGAAATGCAATTGGCGTCTTAAATACAGGGCCATCGAAAACGAACGTATGGAATTCGCCGTTCTCGCCGCAAGGATCCACGCCGGCCGGCAAATCCGCAAAGAAGGATGCGTCCAGCTCGCGCCCCGAGAAGGACGCATCGAGAACTTGAGGATCGACACAGACGGTAACCGCCCGGAAACCCTGACGGACAAATTCCCGCGCCAGTTCGCGCGTGTCGCGCTTCCAAATCGGAAACATCGCTTGCATGCCAACCAGGGCAAGATTTTTCTCGCGGTAAACGCGCAAGTCTTCCAGGAAAATATCGCCGAACGCAACGCGCCGCACGCCCCGCGCGAGATGTTGTGCGAGCGCTTCTTTCATGCGCGCTTCATAGGTTGCGTTGATGCATTGCGGAGGAATCAGGACCGCGTGAAGCGGCAGGCCGAGCGATTCGGCCTGCCGTTCGAGCAACGCGCGGCGCACGCCGTGCATGCTGATGCGGTCGTACTCCTCGGTAATGGTCGTGAGCAGCGCGGTGATGCGGCAGTCGCCTGCCGCACGCAACGCGTGCAACGCCATCGCGCTGTCTTTTCCCCCGCTCCAGCAGAAGAGCACCTCTTCCGGCACGCGAGAATCACTCATGGCGCGTCGTATATTTCACGCCAATGCGAAACTCGCGCCCCAGCGCGGGGAAACCATACACCTCCGAATATTGCTTGTTGGCGAGATTGGCGATGCGGCCATAGACGCTAAAGCCGCGCGCGACGTTGTAAGCCGCCGCGAGATTGACGAGCACGTAGCCCGGGTTGATGACTTGCCCGGGAAAATTGTAGTCGAAGCGCTGCCCGGTGAAATATCCGGAGAGGTTCCAGTTCATCCGCCAGTAGTTCGCGTTGAGCGAGATATTTCCGGAATTTACCGGCCGGCGCAGCAAGCGGCTGCCGATAAGATAATTCGGGTCACCATTCAGATTAAGGGGATCGGTAGGCGCGGAGAGCGTGCGCGTGGAGTCAAACATGTAATTCACGCTGCCGCTGAGCCAGCGCGTCATTCGGGCTTCGCCGGAAAAATTGGCGCCGCGCGCGCGGGCCAGATTCGTGTTGAAAAAAGCCCCCGCGCCGGTGCCAAAGCTCGCTACGTTGCTGTCGAATACCGCTTGGGGACACCCCGCCGGCGGCGCTGACAAATTCAGGAACCCGATAATGTTGTGGAAGCGGCTATCGAAATAATCCACGGACACGCGCGCGCGGTCGGAAGCGAGTTTTTGATCGACTCCCGCGTGCACCGTCCGGCTTTGTTCGGGGGAAAGGAAAGGATTGCCGGGAAAGCACGGATCGTTTCCGAAGGTTTGGTCGAATCGCGGTTCCACAATTCCCTGCCCGTAAGTGGCGTGGAGGCGCGTGTCGCCCAGCGCGCCCTGGGCGATCCGCAACGCATAAGACGCGCCGACGCGCGGAACGACGCGCGTTCCAAAATTGGCGTTGTCTTCGGCGCGCGCTCCTGCATCGAGCGTCAGCCTTGCAATCGGCTGCCAGCGTACGTCGAGGAAGCCCGCCTGATTGTTGCGGCGCTCGTGCATCCCCACGAAACTGAGGTAGCCGTTTTCGATTTCATATTCGTAGCCGGCCGTCATGGCGAATCCGCGGACGAGGTATGTGGACTGTGCGGTGAAGCCGGCGCGGTTGTATTGATAGAAAGAAGAGGAAAAACGGTTGACATTTAATTCGCGGAAGTAGAGTTCCGTGGCGCTCACCTGATGGCGCCAGTGAGAACCCGTTGCCAACTCCCCATGCAAGCCGGCGCTAAAGTTGTGCAGAGCAATGCTGGCGGTGAGGTCCTCCCCGAAGGGTAGGAGCGTCTGGCCGGGCGTTCCAGCCTTGCTGACATTGTCACGAATTCCGAGGCTCAGGCGCGCGGTATCGGAAAATCGCCAGCCGAAATTTCCCGAAAGCGTGCGGTTGCGGAACGCATCATCCGGGCCCTGACCCTGCGTTTCGAGATCGGAAACTCCGGCGGAATAATCGAATCGTCCAAGCAGGCCCGAAAGATCAGCGCCGCCGTGGCCCGTGGCGAAATTGCCGCCATCGGCGAACGCCGTGAATTCCGGAATGCGGGTCGTTCCGCGATGCGTAAAGATTTGGATCACTCCATTCATTGCGTCCGAACCGTAGAGCGCGCTTTCCGCGCCGTGGACCACTTCGATTTTCTCGATGTTGTCGAGCGTGAAATTAGAGAAATCGATGAGACCGCCGGGAGTATTCGCGGGCACGCCGTCCACCAGCACCTTCGTGTAATTTGAGTTGCCGCCGTCGAGGAACAACGACGTTTGTCCGCCCTCCGGTCCCGTGCG
>JBGQJJ010000042.1:0-13138 GCA_041498955.1 Terriglobia bacterium | reverse complement strand
GTGAATTTTCCGCGCTCGTGGCGGCAGGCGGGCTGGACTTTGCCGACGCGGCGCGTCTCGTGCGGCGTCGCGGGGAATACATGCAATCGGCGGTGCCCGAAGGCGTGGGCGCGATGGCGGCAATTTTGGGATTGGCGCCCGCTCAGGTCGCGGGGATATGCCGACAAGCGGCCGATGGACAAGTCGTGGCGCCGGCAAATTTGAATTCTCCCGAGCAGACCGTAATTTCCGGCCATGCCGAGGCTGTGAAGCGCGCCGTGGAACTTGCCTCGGCGGGCGGCGCCAAGCGCGCCGTCATGCTCCAGGTTTCCGCTCCTTTTCACAGTTCGCTGATGGCTCCGGCGGCGCAGCGGCTCGAGGCCGATCTGCGGGCGACCGCGTTCCACACGCTGCGCGTGCCCTTGGTGAACAATGCCGACGCCGAGCTCACAACGAGTGGCGATGAGGCGCGCGAGTCGCTCGTCCGCCAGGTCACGTTGCCCGTGCGCTGGGAAGAATCCGTGCGCGAGCTGATCGAGCAGGGCGTCAACACGTTTGTCGAGGTCGGGCCTGGCCGCGTCCTCACGGGGCTGTTGCGGCAGATTGACCGATCGATCCACGTGTTCAACGTGGAGGATGAAAAATCCCTGCGCTCGACGCTGGAGAGACTCACCCAGGCGCAGTCCGAATCCGCGGAAGCGTAGAAGTAGCACAGGCACTCTTGCCTGTGCGGGTTTTGCGATCGCAGCTAAATCGGCGGAGCACACGCAATCTTCAAAACCGCACAGCCAAGAGTGGCTGTGCTACAAAAACCCCATGTTCAGCCTGAAAGATCGAGTCGCTTTGGTGACCGGCGCGTCGCAAGGAATCGGGCGCGCCACGGCGCTCGCCCTGGCGCAGGCCGGCGCGCGCGTGGCCGCGGCGGCGCGGAACGCGGAAAAATTGGCGGGCGTCGTCGCCGAGATTGCCGCAGCCGGCGGTGAAGGTCTGGCCGTGGCGATGGATGTGGCCGACGCCGAGCAAGTGAAATCCGGATTTCGCCAAACCATCGAAAAATTCGGCAAGCTCGACATCCTGGTAAATAATGCCGCCATCACTCGCGACGGCCTGGCCGTGCGCATGAAAGCCGAAGACTGGGACGCCGTGCTGCGCACCAACTTGACCGGCGCGCACCTATGCGCGCAGCAGGCCATGTCCGTGATGATGCGCGCCCGGTATGGCCGCATCATCAATGTGACATCGGTGGTGGCCGAGACGGGGAATCCAGGGCAGGTGAATTACGTTGCCGCCAAGGCCGGCCTCATCGGCCTGACGCGCGCTCTGGCCTTGGAAATCGCTTCCCGCAATATCACGGTGAACGCCGTCGCCCCCGGCTTCGTCGTTTCGCCCATGACCGACCCGCTGCCGCAAAATGTGAAAGACGCTCTCCTCGCGCGAATACCGCTCGGCCGCATGGGTTGCGACGCGGAAGTCGCCGCTGCAATCGTGTTTTTGGCAAGCGAAGAAGCAGGCTACATCACCGGCGCGGTGCTGGACGTCAACGGCGGCTTGCGAATGGGATAGAAAACCTGCAGGATTGTCGCCACTCGATAAGTGCGTCAGTTTGAATTGTGGATGCAGCGAAAAGCTGCCCGCCCTAAAAGCGGGCGGCCTCTACAGAACCACCCGGACCTCTGCGTTACGGTTTTGTAGAGGCCTCTCCGTCCCGTGCTCTTCGGGACGGAGAGGGCACGGTTCCTTTCAGATTGAGTCAATACGGAAATTTCGGTCACGTTCTCAAATTCTGGAGATTTCGATGAGAATTATTGCAACCATTCTTCTCGCGGGCATTGTCGCTCCGGTTGCCCATTGCCAAACCGACTGGCCGGCGTATGGGTATGATCAGTCTGGCCGGCGTTACTCTCCCCTCAAGCAGATTGATACCGGAAATGTAGCGAAGCTCAGAAGGGCCTGGCAGTACGGCATTGCCTCCGATGCCTCTGGCCCCAACTCCGCAACGCAAGGACCGCCAGCGACAGAAGCCGTGCCAATCATGGTCGACGGCATGCTCTACACCCCAACCGTCAATCACAGCATCGTTGCGCTGGAACCCGAGAGCGGCGAAGAAATTTGGAAATATGATCTGAGCAAAGCGAGCGCCACGCTTCGCGGCGTTACCTATTGGCAGGGGGATAAAGACAATCCGCCTGAGATCCTTGCGGGGACGAGCGAAGGACGGTTGATCGCCCTGAACGCCAAGACCGGGAAACTCGTTCCGGGGTTCGGCAAGGAAGGCGTCGTTGACTTACGAACTGGTGTTACTGAGAAATTTCCCTCCGCGCCCTATCACATGAGCTCGCCCGGAGTCATCTACCACAACCTGATCATCACGGGAGCGCAGGGGAAGGAAGACGACCCCGACGGGCCTGCCATGGATGTTCGCGCCTGGGATCTTCACACGGGCAAGTTAGTTTGGACCTTCCATACCATCCCGCATCCGGGTGAAGCCGGATATGAAACCTGGCCGAAGGACAATTGGATGAATGCCGGATCTCCCGCCAACTGGGGCGCCGCGACCGTTGATTCCGAGCGCGGCTTGGTTTTTCTGCCCATCGGCCAACCCGCGGCCCAATATTTTGGCGGCGCTCGCCCTGGACAGAATTTGTATTCTTCTTCCATCGTGGCTTTGGACGCCAACACCGGAAAGGTGCGTTGGTATTTCCAGCTAACTCATCATGACGTGTGGGACTACGACGCGGAGGCGGCACCCTCGCTGATGGACGTGACTCGCGAGGGAAAGAAAATCCCCGTGGTTGTCGCCGTCTCAAAACCAGGATTGATGTTTTTTCTGAATCGTGAGACCGGTAAATCCGTCTATCCGTGGGAAGAGCGGCCCGTCCCGCAGAGCGATGTCCCCGGCGAGCAAACCTCGCCCACACAGCCGTTTCCGGTGAAACCCCCGCCGCTTGCGCGCCAGGGTATGAAACCCGATGAGATCTTTACGGGTGAGCCCGAGCATGAGAAGTATTGCCGGGACTTGGTTGCCCAGATTGGCGGCATCCACAGCGAAGGCGCCTACACGCCTTACAGCAGCAAGGAGTTCAGAGTCATTTTCCCGGGCCAGCAGGGTGGACCCAATTATGGAGGTGTATCCGTGGACCCCAGTCTGGGATATGTGTTCGTAAACACGCGCAACATCGCCGGTATGGGCCGGCTGGATAAGAGCGCCGACGGCGATCAAGTCGCCTACCGCCGGTTCAGCCCCCTTGGGAAAGGCTCATTCAACGCGCGCTTCTGGGACCCCGACACGGAGCTGCCCTGCCAGCAACCGCCGTGGGCGGAGCTCATGGCCGTAAACGCGAGCACGGGCGATATTGCCTGGCGCGTTCCCCTCGGCACGAGCGACGAACTGGAAGCCAAGGGAATCCATAACACAGGCGCCTTCGGGCAAGGCGGCTCCATCGCCACTGCCGGCGGGCTCGTCTTCATTGCGGGGACCAACGACAAGCGCATCCGAGGGTTCGAATCACGGTCGGGCAAGCTGCTCTGGGAAGCCAAGCTCGACACGGAAGGTCACACCAACCCGATGACCTACCTGGGGCGCAATGGAAAGCAGTACGTGGTGATCGTGACCTCTGGCATCAACGCGTTTGCTTTGCCGTGAAATCCTATGCACAATCATTCGACCGCCAGGGCGGAGGCGGGCTGCCAAATGGCTGGTCGAGTATCTAACTTGACCCCTCGTGGACAGAGTTAGGTTGACCTGGGGCAATACCCTACATAGAATGTCGGGTGCTCAAAATCTATACCCAGAGTAACGAAAGAACGATCCAGACGAAGCCGGGCATAGCGCTTATCGGAGGCAAAACAGAATGGCCAGTGTCGATGAACGGGTAAAGCAAATTATCGTGGAACAGCTGGGAGTGGATGAAGGCGAAGTGACCGCCACCGCTTCCTTTGTGGACGATCTGGGTGCGGATTCCCTGGACACGGTCGAATTGGTGATGGCCTTCGAAGAGGCCTTTGGGATCGAAATCCCCGACGAAGACGCGGAAAAGATCGCCACCGTGAAGGACGCAGTCGACTACATCCAGAAGCACGGCAAGAAGTAGTTCAGGGGCCGCTGCGAAACCACCAGGAGAGAGTTGATCAAGTGAGCCGCCGGGTTGTAGTAACGGGTGTCGGACTGGTCTGCGGTCTGGGAATCGGCACCGATGAAGTCTGGAAGAATCTCCTGGCGGGAAAAAGCGGCGTCCGCACGATCACCCATTTTGATGCCGCCGCCTTCGATTGCACCATTGCCGGGGAAGTCCGCGACTTCGAACCTCTCCACTGGGCCGAGAAAAAAGAGCTCAAGAAAATCGCCCGGTTCATCCAGCTGGCCCTGGCGGCCACGGATTTTGCCATGCGCATGTCGGAGCTGAAAATCACGCCGGACATCGCGGAAGTGACCGGCGTGTATGTGGCGAGCGGGATCGGCGGGTTCGACGTGATCGAACGCGAGCACTCGAAGCTGCTAAATGGCGGTCCCGGACGCATCTCCCCGTTTTTCATTCCCGCGGCGATTATCAACCTGGCATCGGGGCATATTTCCATCCGGTACGGAGCGAAGGGGCCGAATTCGGCCACGGCGACGGCGTGCTCGGCTTCCGCGCACGCGGTGGGAGATTCCTTCCGCTTGATCGAGCACGGGGATGCGGAGGTCATGATTTGCGGAGGCGCCGAAGCGGCCATCACGCCGATGGGCGTGGGCGGGTTCGCCGCGATGAAAGCGCTTTCGACGCGCAACGACGCGCCGGAACGCGCCAGCCGCCCGTTTGACGCCGACCGCGACGGCTTCGTGATCGGCGAGGGCGCGGGAATTCTCATTCTGGAGTCGCTCGAATACGCGGAACGCCGCGGCGCGCGAATTGTCGGTGAGATTGTGGGATATGGAATGTCGGGCGATGCGCATCACATTACCGCGCCCGAGGCGAACGGCGACGGCGCCTACCGCGTCATGCGCGCGGCCATACGCGACGCGCGGCTCGAGCCGCACCAAATTGATTACGTCAACGCTCACGGCACATCGACGCCGCTCGGCGACGCGATCGAGACCAAGGCCATGAAGCGCGTGTTCGGCGAGCACGCCAGGAAAATTGCCGTCAGCTCGACCAAGTCCATGACCGGGCATCTCCTCGGCGGCGCGGGCGGCCTCGAAGCCGGCATCAGCGTGCTGGCGCTTCGCGATCAGGTGCTGCCTCCCACGATCAATCAGGAGACGCCGGACCCTGACTGCGATCTTGACTACATCCCGAATCACATGCGCAAGGCTGCCCTCGAGCACGCGCTCTCGAATTCATTCGGCTTTGGCGGCACCAACGCCGCGCTGCTGTTCAAGCGCTGGAATTCCCGATAGTTTTTGGTTTTTGTAGCGCCCGCCTTCAGGCGGGCATCGTAGATTCAAGCACATGCCCGCCTGAAGGCGGGCGCTACAAAACCGTTTGAATTCTAAGTTGCTATCCCGGCTCCAAAGTAAGAGGTATGGATGAAGATTGTCGTCTGCATCAAGCAAGTACCCGCCAAGGACGCTCCCCTGGCCATTACCGACGCAAGCTGGATCCGCGAAACCGACATCGGATTTGAGATGAACGAGCCGGATAGTTACGCGCTCGAGGAAGCCTTGCGTCTGAAGGAAAAACGCACCGGCGAGGTGATCGCCGTGTCGATGGGCCCGGAGCGCGTGAAGCAGACGATCAAGGAAGCCCTTGCCAAGGGCGCCGATCGCGGCGTGCACATCGCGGATGACAAGGCGCATCTGCTCGATCCGCTCGGCGCTGCGAAATCGCTTGCGGCGGCGATCGAGCGCGAAAAACCGGACCTCGTGCTGACCGGCTTGCAGAGTGAAGATCAGGGCTTTGGCCAGACGGGTGTGCTCCTGGCTGAGCTGCTCGGCCGGCCGCACGCCACGATCATCATGCAGATTGACGCGCAGGGCGGCGCGTTGCGGGTGAAGCGCGAACTCGAGGCTGGATGGTTCCAGTGGGTCGAGTTGCCGATGCCCGCCGTGCTGACGATCCAGTCCGGCATCAACAAGGTGCGGTACGCGACGCTCAAGGGCATCATGGCGGCGAAGAAAAAAGAAATCGCCACGATCGCTCGCGAATCGCTCGGCGTCACGCACGAGCCGACGCAGCGCATCGAGCGGATCTACGTTCCGTCGAAAACCAAGAAGACCGAATTTTTGACCGGCACGCCGAAAGAAGCGGCCGCAAAGCTCATCGAAAAATTGAAACACGAAGCGCGAGTGATTTAGGCAGGGTTCGCCCACGATGAATATTCTCCTGATCACCGAACAGCGCGACGCGCAGTGGAACAAGACCAGTTTTGAGACGCTGGCTGCGGCGCAGCAAATTGCCGCGGAAACGAAGAGCCGCCTTGCTGCCGTGGTCATCGGCAAAGGTGTCGCGGCTCTGGCCGGCGAGCTTGCAGCGACCAAACTCGATGAAGTGCTCCTGGTCGAGCACGACTTGCTCGCGGCATACACGCCCGACGGTTACACCGCCGCCCTGCGGCAGACGATCGCGCAGACCAAGCCCGAGCTGGTGCTCTTGCCGCACACCTACCAGGTGCGCGATTTCGCGCCGAAGCTGGCGGCGTCGCTCGGCAAAGGCATGATTGGCGACTGCGTCGGCTACCGCCACGAAAACGGGAAGCTGATTTTTGTGCGCCAGATGTTTCAGGGAAAGACTGCGGCGGATGTAGTGTTCGAAGGCGCGGCGCCGTGGTTCGCCACGTTTCAAGCCGGCGCGTTCCGCGCGGATTTGGTCGTGCCAGGAACGTCAAAGGCGCCCGTCACTTCCATTTCCGTGGATCTCAAGACGGAACAGATTCGAACGAATCCCCTGGAATTGTTCCGCGAAGCCAAACAAGCCGTAGACCTCACCCAGGCGCCTATCTTGGTGGCGGTCGGGCGGGGCATCAAGGCCCCTGAAAATATTCCTCTCGCCGAAAAGCTTGCAAAACTTCTCGGTGGGGAACTGGCCGCCTCGCGCCCCATCTGCGATGAGGGCTGGCTGCCCATGGACCGCCAAATCGGCAGCTCGGGCCAGACCGTCGCGCCCAAGTTGTATCTCGCGCTCGGAATCAGCGGAGCCATCCAGCACGTCGTGGGAATGAAGGGCTCGCGCACGATCGTCGCGATCAACAAAGACCAAAACGCGCCGATCTTCGAAGTCGCCGATTACGGTATCGTTGGAGATTTGTTCGAAATTGTCCCCGCCCTGACGGAAGCGCTCGAAAAAGCAAAAGGGGCGTAGGCACGGACTCTCACGGTATGGCGCTAATTCCTCAATGCGTGACCACGATCCATTCATGCTAGACTTACTTCCAAAGTGAGCCTAAAGATGACCTTCGAAAACTATAAAATTGTGCTTTACCGGCAAGAAGACGGCTCCTGGGTGGCGGAAATTCCTGCAATTTCAGGCTGTTACGCGTTGATGCCGACCCGGGAGCAGGCGCTCGCAGAACTGAATAGCGTGTTTCAGATGGTTTCCGAGGAGTACGGGGAAAAGGGCCTCGCCTTACCTGCCGACACAACGGAAATCATGCATGCCTAGCGCCACGGCGCGCGAATTGCAAACTGCTGCACGAAAGCTCGGATTTTCTCGAACCCGCCAAACTGGTAGCCATGAACGCTGGAACCATCCCGACGGTCGCGCCGTTACGATTCCCCTTCATGGCGGCCGTGAGATTGGGCCTCCGCTGTTTTTTAAGATTTTGCGACAGCTTGGAATCTCTCTGGATGAGTTTCAACAACTTCGCTAGACGAAATTTCAGGTTTCAGCCGATCGATTTCATGAGGGCATGCGAAAACCTGACAGGCTGAAGCCTGTCCTACAAAAACCTAAGTCCTGAGGGAACTGAGCTTTTCAACACGGCGCAGTTCGGGGAAATTCCACGCCCACAGTGCGGTGATGAGGAGCGTTCCGACTCCGCCCATGATCACGGCGGGAACTGCGCCGAACCATTGCGCGGTGAGGCCTGATTCGAACTGGCCGATTTCGTTCGAAGCGCCGATGAAGATCATCTCCACGGCGCTCACGCGTCCGCGCATTTCATCCGGGGTGGCGAGCTGCACCAACGTGGAGCGAACCACGACGCTGACCATGTCCATGCACCCGACCAGGATGAGCGCCACCATCGACAAAACCAAACTTCGAGAAATGCCGAAGAGAACCGTGAAGGCCCCAAAACCTCCTACGCACCACAACATGGTCACGCCGGCGCGGCTGCGGAAGGGCCGGTGCGCGAGGAGCAGTGCCATACTGCCAGCACCTATCGCGGGAGACGCGCGCAAGAGGCCCAAGCCCCAGGGGCCGGTGCGAAGGACTTCGCTGGCGAAGACAGGCAAGAGCGCCACCGCGCCGCCTAGCAACACCGCGAAAAGATCCAAAGAAATGGAACCCAAGATGATTTTCTTTTTCCCGATATAGCGGAGCCCTGCCAGGACGGATTTCAGGCTAAGCGGCTCCCTCGGCCGCGCCTTGAGATGGAGCTTGATTTGCATCATGAGGAAAACCGCCCCCGCCGCAGCCAGCATCGATGTCGTATAAACCGCCGCAGGACCTTTGGCAACGGCGTAGATCAGGCCGCCTAGTGATGGGCCCAGAATCGTCCCGCCCTGGTTCACGGAACTGTTCCATGCAATAGCATTTTGCAAATGCTCTTCGGGGATGATTTGCGGCAAGAGCGAGCGGCTCGCCGGGTTGTTGAACGACCGCACCACGCCAAGCAGAACGACGACGGCGTACATGGGCAACACCGTCCGCAATCCGCTCAACGCGTAGAAGAGCAACAGGGCCGAGCACACGCCGAATCCAGCGTAGCAGGTCATCAGCAGTTTTCGCCGGTTGAACGTATCCGCGGCGTGACCTGTGACGAGAAACAGCAGGATCCCCGGCGAGAACTGGGCCAGCCCCACCAGGCCCAGGTCGAGCGGGCGCTTGGTGATTTCGTAGATTTGCCAGCCGACCGCGACCGACTGCATCTCCAGCCCGGCCACGATCAGAAAGCGAGCCAGCTGGTAGAGGGAAAAGTCAGGATACGTGAAGGCCACGCGCCCCGCGTTTGAGGAGTTCCCGGATTCGGCCATCAGAGGACTCTACTGTGCCATAAATTCGGGATTTGCACGAGGGGAGCGGCGGGGTGCGACAAACCTAAACGAAATCCGTCAGGGGATTTCTGCTAGAAGCCTCTCAGGGCAGAGTTACCCAAGGATCGACGATTGGAACGGAAAGGCCCTCAAAGTGGGCTACGTTGCGCGTTGCAAGAGTGGCGTGGCATGCGAGGGCGATACCCGCGATCATCGTGTCCCGAAGTTCCACGGGTCGTCCCTTTTTGTGACGAGATGCCATCAACTCGGCGGAGTATTCCGCAGCGGTCGTGTCGAAGGGAGCCACCCTTCCCCCGATATCGTCGCTTAGAACAGATTCGAACGTCCTTGTTAAGAGTGAACGCTTCTTTCCCACGGGCAAGATTTGCAGCCCAAATTGGATTTCGAATATGGTCACGGATGTAACCCACATCGAAGATCGAGCCTGCTTGTCGAGCCACGCAACCACACTCTCGTCTGGCCGAGGCTGCACCATTGCCGACAGCACGTTGGTGTCGAGGATAATCATCAATCGAAAGAAACAGGCCTAATCTTGTGACCACGCAACTCGGGAATGTCAAATTTAAGGCCAAGCTTGCGAAATCGGGAGGAAATGGCCGTTCCCAGTCCGCCGGAGGAGGTTTCTTCTTCCTTGACGGCATCGCGCAGAATGTCGCGGACTTCTTCTTCCATGCTGCGGCCGCGCCGCACCGCGCGGCGCTTCAGGCGCGACTTCACAGACTCTTCGATGTTTCGCACGACCAGTTGAGCCATAGCCCGCTCCTTGTCTTGGATATCATGATATCACACTTTGGAATCGGCGCATTCTACAAATAGCCCGCATGCCGGCGGAGATTCATGAAATTGTTTTATCATAGATGTATGAAAAGGAAGACTTCCATCACACTTTCTTCGGACGTGTTGGCAAAGGTTGACGGTCTGGCTGGCTCCAAACATTCGCGGTCGGCTGTCATTGAACGCATTCTTCGACTCCATTTTCGGCAGAGGTCACGCGGGAAAATTCATGCGCGCGATTTGGAGCGCATCAACGCCGCTGCCGACCGCCTGAATTCGGAAGGTGAAGATGCCCTCACCTACCAGGCTTTGAAAGATTGAGACGACGTCCATTGCGAGAACCGGCTCGCCCTTATCTTTGCAAGGACAACCTGCTGGCGAAAACTTGCAGCGGGCCGGGGCAATCGGTTACCGTCTATAACCGGAGATGAGCCCTAAATCAACGCTCGTCATGCATTCTAGGAGGACGGATGAAGCGGATGGGGATGGCAGTTTTGGCGCTCGGGCTTCTGGCCGGTGGGGTGAGGGCGCAACAAGCGCCTGCGAAGCCGCCAGCCGCGCCGCCAACTAAGGCGCCGGCCGCTGCAGCAGCGCCCGCGGCACAAGCGCCGGCACCTGCGCCAACCTTTAAGACACAAAAAGAAAAAGTCAGCTATGCGATCGGGATGGAAATGGGCAAGGGAGTGAAGTCCCAGGGGATCGAGGTGGATCCCAGCATTGTGCAGCAGGGGCTGAAGGATGCGCTTTCGGACGCAAAGCCCCAGATGAGCGAGGAAGAACTTCGCCAGGTGATCACCGCGCTGCAGCAAGAGATCCGGCAGAAGCAGATGCAGATTCAAGAGGCCGCCGCGGCGGAGAACAAGACGAAAGGGGACGCGTTCCTGGCGGAAAATGCAAAGAAGCAAGGGATGGTCGTCCTTCCTGACGGACTGCAGTACAAAATTTTGACGGCCGGTCAAGGGAAAAAGCCGGCGGAAACCGATACGGTCCTGTGCAATTACAAGGGAACTTTCGTTGACGGGACCGAGTTTGACAGTTCCACTCGGGCCGGGAAGCCTGTGCCCTTTGAATTGAAAAACGTCATTCCCGGCTTCAAGGAAATCCTGCAACTCATGCCCGTGGGTTCCAAGTGGCAAGTTTTTGTTCCGTCGAATTTGGCTTACGGCGAGCGCGGCGCGGGCGGGGTCATCGGACCGAACGCCGCTCTTATTTTTGAAATTGAATTGGTCAGCATTCAAGAGACCCCGCCGACCCCGCCTACCGGGGGCGCACCGAAGTAGTGAGATTGACCTCGAATGCCTGCCGCGTTTATCTGCGAAGGGGTGCGCACGCCGATTGGGCGCTACGGCGGCTCGCTCGCCCAGGTGCGTACCGATGATCTTGCCGCGATTCCTTTGAATGCGTTAAGGGAAAAATTTCCTAAGAGCGACTGGGAATCACTCGACGAAGTGATTTTCGGCTGCGCGAACCAGGCGGGGGAAGACAATCGCAATGTAGCGCGCATGGCATTGCTGCTCAGCGGCATTCCGTACACGGTTCCCGCGATGACTGTGAATCGGCTGTGCGGTTCCGGTATGGAAGCGGTCACGGTGGCGGCGCGCGCAATCGGCACGGGCGAGATTTCGCTGGCCATCGCGGGCGGCGTGGAAAGCATGAGCCGCGCGCCGTTCGTGATGCCCAAGGCTGAGACGGCCTTCTCACGAACTCCGGAAATTTATGACACGACGATCGGCTGGCGCTTTCCGAATCCGCGGATGGTGAAACTGTACGGGAACGCGTCCATGCCGGAAACGGCGGAAAACGTCGCGGAAAAATACAAGGTCGATCGTGCGGCGCAGGACTGCTTTGCATTGCGCTCGCAGCTGAAAGCCGCCGCGGCGCAAAAGTCCGGAATCTTCGCCGAGGAAATCGTTCCCGTCCAAATCCCCGGCCCGAAGGGAACGGTGAAGACTGTTTCCGAGGACGAGCACATCCGCCCGGATACGACGATCGAGGCGCTGGCCAAATTGCCCACTCCCTTTCGCCAGAACGGCACCGTGACGGCCGGGAACGCTTCGGGCATCAATGACGGCTCGTGCGCCATGTTCGTGGCTTCGGAAGAAGCGGCGGCGAGCTTTGGCTTGAAACCGATCGCGCGCGTTGTAGGGGCCGCGACCGCAGGTGTCGAGCCAGACTGTATGGGGATCGGGCCGATCTATGCGGTTCGAAAGCTTTTCGCGCGATGGAAGATTTCGATGGACGATGTCGGCGTATTCGAATTGAACGAAGCGTTCGCTGCGCAGGCGCTCGCCGTGACGCGGGAATTAGGTTTGCCAGACAATAGTGATAAAGTGAATCCTAACGGCGGCGCTATCGCACTGGGACACCCGCTGGGGATGAGCGGGGCAAGATTGGTACTGACGGCCGCGCGGCAGCTACAACGCACCAAGGGGCGGTACGCCCTGGCTTCCATGTGCATCGGCGTGGGGCAGGGCATTGCGATTCTGCTCGAACGCGTGTGACGCTCTTGGTAGCACAGACTTAAGTCTGTGGGTTTTCGATTGAAAGCCTGACGGCGCACTGCGAAGCAAGATCAAGTGGAAATCCACAGACTGAAGTCTGTGCTACTGGTTATTGCCGCTTCATTCGCGCCACGCACTGTTCCAAGTGCTCGTGCATTTCCTTGGCGGGGCCGTGGCCGATGCGGCCGTGGCCGGGGAGAACCCATTCGAATGGGTAGGCGAGGAGTTTTTCCATGGAACGCGTCTGATCCGCCCAGGAATACCAGCAGACATCGCGGAAGGCCGTCAAGGTTTCGCGGTCGGGTGACCACGCAAGATGATCGCCAGTGAAGAGCACTTTATTGCGATAGAGAAAAACCTGGTGGCCGCGCGTGTGGCCCGGCGTGGGGATGAGCTGGAGATCGTCGTCGATCCGCAAGGGCGCCGTTCCGGTAATGACGCGCTCGATGCCGCGCGCCGCGGCGCCGTCCCCTTCGTGCATGACGCGCGGGCAATGGAAATGCGCGGCAAATTTGGCGTGGTCGGCAATGTCATCGCGGTGCGAGAGAAGCATGAGATGGACGCCACCCATCTGCTCGATGTGATTCGCCAGGGGATTGTTGAACCGCGGCGAATCGACGAGGACGTTCCCGCCTTGCTCCTCCGGCCGCACGATCAAGTACGACCACGCGCCGAAGCTCGCTTCCGATGTAAAGCCGCAAAAATAGACGTCATCCACGACGTGGGCAGGAAAAGCTTCGACGCCGGAGCG
>JBGQJJ010000041.1:0-13255 GCA_041498955.1 Terriglobia bacterium | reverse complement strand
CGGCGGCGTGGGAGAGCTTGGCGCCGCGGCGCGAGACTAGGTACAGCGAGCGCGGCATTTTCAATTGCCGAATGCGCACTTCGGCCAGGAGTTTTCTTTCCACTTCCCATAGCACGCACATGCGCGGCACGATGGCCACGCCCATGCCCATTTGTACGAAGCGCTTGATGCTTTCGATGGTGGGCATTTCGATGTCGCGATGCAGCGGAACGCGATGTTTCTCGAAGAGTTGAATCACTCGCGAGCGGTAGGGCGACTCCACGTTATGCGCGATGAACGTTTCCTCGCCTAATTCCTGGATGTCCACCGAGCGGCGGCGCGCCAGGGGGTGCTTGGGCGGGACGACAAACGTCAGCTCATCGCTCAGGATTTCGACGGCCGCGAGCTTCGCGTCCTGCGGGACGTAGGAGACGGCGCCGAGATCCAGGCGGTAATTCAATACTTCCTGCGGGATGTCGCGCGAAAGCGTGCGGTGCATGATGAGCTTCACGCCGGGATACAGCTTCCGGTAGCGCGCCAGGGCCGGGAGCAGCGCGTGGATCGAGCTTTCGTTCACTCCCAGGCGAAGCTCGCCGCGGCCCAGGTTTCCCAGGTCTTCCATTCCCTTCTGGATTTCGTCGCGCAGATTGAGCAGGCGCTCGGCGTAGTCGCGCAAAAGTTCACCGGCGTCGGTGAGTTTTACTTGGCGCGCGCCGCGCACGAGCAGCGGCTGGCCCACCGATTCCTCGAGCTTGCGGATGACGATGCTCACCGCCGGCTGCGTGCGGTAGAGTTTTTCCGCCGCGCGGGAAAAACTCTGCTCCTTCGCCACGGTCAGGAATACGTGCAATTGGGATAGATCCATGGGTCCTTTCGAGTGGCATCAAGTAGCACGGGCATCCGCCGCGGCGGATGCCCGTGCTACTCCTGCCGGATTCTCCCATATTGGCATAACTGGCATTTATAAGAAACAGCCGGTTTATAAATTATAAGAAGACCGCGAAGAAAGGCGATCAAGCGGGGCGATCCGATTTTGTCGTGAAGTACGCGGCGAGAAATAAAAAGGCAAAAATCCAATCCACGGCGCCAATCGCGAAGCTGGAAAGTGCGAGCCGGCCCTGCCAGAGTAAAACGATCAGCGCAGTCCCCCAGGCGACTTTCTCAAGAATGGCCGGCAGGATCATCGCGCGGTATCGCACGGGATCACTCGACAGCACCAGAAACAAGACCTGCCAGGCCAGAGCCACTCCGGTAAATCCGTAGAAATATTCCGGATGAGTGATTGCGGGCGGCGTGTCCCGCCCGATTTTGTTCTCCAGGAAGTATATCGGCGACAGGATCAGCAAACCGTGAATTCCGGCCACAAGAAAAACGATCTTCGCGAATCTCATGTCTGCTCGCCTTCCGACTTAATCCAGGGTTGAAACGCCAATGCGACGGCGCGTTGTTCGTCTTCGCGATCGCTCTTGAAAATTCGATTTGTGTTGGGCGCCGTCATTTTCTCACGGGGTGCGCGGGAAAATGATCTCGATATACCGCGCCTCCGTGCCGCTGCGATTCTGAAACATCCGAGCGGGGCGGAGTCCCGCGTCGAACCAGACGAAGTCACCCGGTCGCAGAGTCTTTTCCGCTTCTTTGGAGGAACTGAAGGAAATCGAGGCAGCATCCAGAGCGACGATCAATTGGGGCGCGTTCTGGGAGGCAGAATACTCCGCAAGGTTCATCGATTGGTGAGGAAGCACGCGCACCAGCCGGACACGGGTCTCGTCAGAGTCGAGTAGCGGCTGGTTGAGGAAAGCAGAGCGGTGCTTCGCAGTAGGCTGCGGGCAAATCAACGGCTCGCCAGGGAGAATGGCGGCACAGACATTGTGAAATTTGGTCTGCGGGTGCAGGAGTTCGACGGCAACGGTGTGATAAGGCGTGTCCCCGTCCACGCGAGTGGAATGCACGTAGCCGCCGCGCTGCAGGCGAACTTGGGCGTCCGCATTTTTCTGGTGGACGTCCGGCTTGCCCGGTATGCCCACCGTTACCAGCTGTTCGCCGACGGCAATGGCGATGGTGTCCTGGTCATGGCGGTGCAGAACGATCGAGTCTCCCGGCGAAACTTCCACCTTAAACACCTTCACATAATCATTGTGCAGGGTGAGGTGGTGATGAGGCTCCTGGTCCATGGTGATGACATCAGGAGCTTGCGCCACAAGCGGCAATGGCAAGAGCCACATCGCGGCCCAACAAGCAGTTCTATTTTTCATGAGTTTGCCCACCTCGAGTGTCAATCTATGATGGATCAAATATCCAGTCAACTATCCGAGTAAGTCCTTATAAAACATATATATGCAACGGTGCCACACTCATCGTATACCCGTCTGACCACCCCTTAAATGGCATATGTAACACAGAATTAACATTCCTCTCACGGGCCATTAAGGGCATGCCGATACTGTCTGATCAGCCCAGAGGTGTCTGAGGGGCGCCACATTCCGGGGATAGGAAATTTGCCTTTCCGAGATAAGGTCTTGCAATTGAGTGTTCCGCAGCGTCCCAGGCGGATTGGGCCGTTCCTTTATGGGAATAGGGCCATGGCAAGGAAGCGGTCTCGTTCCATTCGCGCTGGGGGATTTTTGGAGCATGCAGCGATCCTAGTTCGGAATTTGTAGATGAAAACCAGTCATAGGACTTCATTTTCAGGAGGAGATGGAATGCGAGTATTCGCAGCAGTGTTGCTGGGCACGAGTCTCATGGCATCGCCGCTTCTGGCGCGCCATGCCGGTGAAACAGGCAAGGAAGATACGCCGGCGGTAGCAGCTAGCACTTCAGCCCTGCCGGACAAACCGACGGCGGTAAGGCCAGAGGCCTCGGCGATCGAGAGCGAGGTGCAGGACCTCCGCAGCCTTGTGGAGGAACAAAGGGCGGAGCTTGAGTCTCAGCGCGCGGCGCTCAAGGCGCAACAGCTTAAGATGGAAGCGCTCGAGGAAAAGTTCGGCGCGACGCCTTTGGAGCCGGCGGCGAAACCCGTGACGTCATCTTCCGCAATTTCCCCCGCAGCGCCCATCTCAACCGCCGCTTCACCGGCCACTCCTGCTGCAACTGCGACTGCAGCGATGACCGCGCAAGCCGAGGAAAAGCCGTCGCCACTGTATTTCAAGATTGGCGGCGCGGAATTCTACCCGCTCGGCTTTATGGACATGACCGGCTTTTACCGCACCACGCAACTGGGAGGCATCGGTACGAACTTCGGCGCGATTGCATTCAACAACGCCGTACCCGCCGGGCGAATCAGCGAGGCTCGGTTTACGGCACAGAACTCGCGCATCGGTTTGAGAACGCATGCCAAGTTCGGTGAGGCCGACGTGACCGGATATCTGGAGGCCGACTTCCTGGGTTTCCTGGCTCCCAACGGGCACGATACGAGCAACAGCGATTCCCTCCGGTTGCGCCTCTATTGGGTGGACTACAAGCGCGGCAAGTTTGAAATGCTCGGCGGGCAATCCTGGAGCTTTCTGACTCCCAACCGTACGGGTCTGGGCGCACTGCCCGGCGAACTCTTCTACTCCCAGGACGTGGACACGAACTACCAACTCGGGTTGACCTGGACTCGACAAACGGGGGTTCGGTTCCTCTATCACCCAACGAACAACTGGGCGATCGGCTTGGCATTTGAAAACCCGCAACAGACTCTCCCAGGCTCCGTGGTGCTCCCCGCATTTACCAGCTCTGGCGCTGCCTTCTCAGCGACCGGAGCGTACGGCGGTCAATTCGACACCAATAGCAGCAACAACAGCAACGCTCAAGCCGTAAACAACACCAACGTGCCCAATCTCCACCCTGACATCATCCTAAAGACTGCATTCGACGCCAAACCCGGCGGTCACCAAGTGCATTTCGACGTTGCGGGACTCATGCGTAGTTTCAAGGCAGTCAATCTAATCAACGCTTCATCTACCGCGACGAACACGTTAACCTCCACAATTCATGGCGCCGGCGTCGCCGGAACAATGAATTTGGAACTGATCAAGAATTTCCGGTTCATCGGCACAGGGTTTTATAGCTATGGTGGCGGCCGTTACATCGCCAGCACCGCCGGTCCGGACCTGATTGTCAAACCCGACGGGACCCTTTCCGGAATTCACTCGGGCTCGGGAATTGGCGGGTTTGAATATCAGCCAAACCCGAAGACGCTGATCTATGCGTATTACAGCGGCGCATATTTTGGCCAGAATGTTTCGAGAGGTTTTGTCAATACGATCGCGGCTACGGGAGCCGGATCCTCCGGTACATGCACGGTAACAGGCAATTACGGGTACGGTGACTTCGGTGCGGGCACGTCGGTTCTCAACCCCGGAGCCGTTGGCACTTGCCCTTCCAAACCGGGTGCGTCACCCAGTTCCGCGAACAGGTACATTTATGAGCCGACCTTCGGCATCCACTACTACATGTGGCGGAATCCGAACTACGGCGACATCCGGCTCATGACTCAATACTCGTATGTATCGCGCGCACCGTGGCTCGTCGCGCCCGGCGCGCCGGGCACCGCTCACTTGAGCATGATTTACGTTAACCTGCGCTACGACCTCCCGTAGGGCAGGCCGCACACGCATCGATAGAAAGAAACAAAAAGCTCCAAGGCAGCGCCGGGATACCGGCAACTGCCTTGGAGCTTTGCTTTTCTGGGTAGGACAGGCTTCCAACCTGTCGGCTTTCCGTTGCGCCTCGCCTGACGAAACCCGACAGGCTGGAAGCCTGTCCTACGCGGCGTCGGGATCGTAATTTAAATTTGGAGCGAGCCACCGCTCGACGATGCGCAGATCGAGGCCTTTGCGGCGGCTGTAATCCTCGACCTGGTCGCGGCCGATTTTTCCGACGGCGAAATATTTCGATTCGGGATGCGAAAAGTAGAAGCCGCTCACCGAGGCCGCCGGATACATCGCAAAATTTTCCGTCAGTGTTATCCCCGTGTTTTTTTCCGCGCAGAGCAGATCGAACAGGGGGCGCTTTTCCGTGTGATCGGGCAGCGCGGGGTAACCTGGCGCGGGGCGAATGCCGCGATAGCGTTCGCGCACGAGATCGTCAGGACTCAAATTCTCTTCCTTGCCGTAGCCCCATTCGATACGCGCGCGTTTGTGCGTGAGTTCGGCGAGCGCCTCGGCCAGGCGGTCGGCGAGCGCCTTGGACATCAGCGCATTGTAGTCGTCATTGTCTTTTTCAAATTTCGTGACCAGCGGTTCGATGCGCAATCCCGCAGTGACCGCGAACATGCCGAGATAATCCATGCGGCCGCTCTCCCGCGGCGCGACGAAATCGGCCACGGCGTAGCTGGGTTCCTGGTTGGCCTTCACCAATTGCTGCCGCAAGGTGTGGAATGTTGTCAGCAAGTGGCGCGATTCGTCCGCGTACACCTCGATATCGTCCTGCACGCTGTTCGCGGGAAAGAACCCGATCACCGCGCGCGCTTCGAGCAATTTTTCGCGCACGATGCAAGCGAGCAGCTTTTGGCCGTCGTCAAACAATTCCTTCGCTTTCGGGCCGACGCCTTTCTGATCGAAAATTTTGGGATAAATCCCGCGCAGCTCCCAGGCGTGGAAAAACGGCGTCCAATCGATGTAGGGAACGATTTCATCGAGAGGCACCGGATCGTACACTCGCGTTCCGAGGAACGAAGGCCGCGGCGGCTCGTACGCGGACCAATCATACGCGGGCTTCTTATTCCGCGCCTCCGCGAAAGGTAAAAGGGGTTGCGCCTTCCGCGATAAATGTTTTTCCCGCGCGCGCTCCTGTTCCTTGCTGTTTTCTTCCGTGAAATTAATTTTCATCTCGGCGCTGAGCAAACTTCCCACCACGCCGACGGCGCGCGAGGCGTCTTGGACGTGGATGACCGGCTGGCGGTAGGAAGGCGCGATTTTCACCGCCGTGTGCGTGCGGCTGGTCGTGGCGCCGTCGATCAGCAGCGGAACGCTGAATCCTTCGCGCTCCATTTCCTTTGCCACGTGCGTCATTTCCTCGAGCGAAGGCGTGATGAGGCCGCTCAGTCCGATCAAATGGGCGCCCGTTTCACGCGCGGTTTTCAGGATCTTCTCGGCGGGCACCATCACGCCGAGATCAATCACTTCGTAATTGTTGCAGCCCAGCACCACGCCGACGATATTCTTGCCGATGTCGTGGACGTCGCCCTTCACCGTGGCCATGACGATGCGGCCCTTGACGGACACGCCGCCCGCCTGCTTTTCCGCTTCCAAATAAGGCTGCAGATACGCGACCGCCTTTTTCATCACGCGCGCGCTCTTCACGACTTGCGGCAGAAACATGCGCCCCGATCCAAAGAGGTCTCCCACCACGTTCATCGCGTTCATCAGCGGGCCTTCGATCACCGCGAGCGGCTTGCCGAATTTTTGCCGCGCCTCTTCGGTGTCTTCCTCAATGTAATCCGTGACACCCTTGACGAGGGCGTGCGTGAGCCTCTCCTCGAGAGTGCCCTTACGCCAGGAGTCTTCTTCCACGTGTCCTTTTTCTTTTGCTTTTACGGTTTCCGTGAACGCCAGCAAACGTTCCGTCGCGTCGGGACGCCGGTTGAGCAGCACGTCCTCGACCAGATTCAGCAGGTCCTTCGGAATTTCTTCGTAGACCGCGAGCTGGCCCGCGTTCACGATGGCCATGTCGAGGCCGGCCTGAATCGCACGGTACAGAAACGCGGAGTGCATCGCTTCGCGCACCACGTTCTGGCCGCGGAAAGAAAATGAAATGTTGCTGACGCCGCCGCTCACCTTCGCATAGGGAAGCTTGGCCTTGATCTGCCGCGCGGCCTCGATGAAATCGACGGCGTAATTGTTGTGCTCTTCGATGCCCGTCGCCACGGTCAGAATATTCGGATCGAAAATAATATCTTCCGGGGCGACACCGGCCTCTTCCGTGAGAATCTTGTAGGCTCTCCCGCACACTTCCATCTTGCGCGCGAGCGAATCAGCCTGGCCCTTTTCATCGAACGCCATCACCACCATGGCCGCGCCGTAGCGCCGGACGAGACGCGCGCGCTGACGGAAAGCCTCTTCGCCCTCCTTCAGGCTGATGGAATTCACGATGCCCCGGCCCTGAATGCATTTCAGGCCGGCCTCGATGATTTTCCAGTTCGAGCTGTCAATCATGATCGGCACGCGGGCGATGTCGGGCTCCGCGGCGATGTGGTGCAGAAACGTGGTCATGGCCTGCTCGGAATCGAGCATGGCTTCGTCCATGTTGATGTCGATGATCTGCGCGCCGTTTTCGACTTGCTGCCGCGCCACGGAGAGCGCCGCCTCGAGTTCCCCGGCGAGGATCAGCTTGGAAAATTTGGGCGAGCCGGTGACGTTGGTGCGCTCGCCGATGTTGACGAAGCGCGAATCCGGCCGCAGCACCAGCGGCTCGAGGCCGCTGAACCGCGTGTAGCGCTCCGGCTTCGACAGAACGTGCGGCTGGATTCCGCGCACGGCCTCGGCAATCGCTTTGATATGCGCCGGCGTCGATCCGCAGCAGCCCCCGGCGATGTTCAGCCACCCGTTCGACGCAAATTCGCGCAGATCGGCGGACATCGATTCCGGAGTCTCGTCGAATCCGCCGAAGGCGTTGGGAAGCCCCGCGTTCGGATGGCAACTGATGTGGACGGGCGCGAGGTGCGAAAGTTCCTCGATGTACGGGCGCATCTGCTTCGCGCCGAGGGCGCAATTGATGCCCACGCTCAGCAGATCCATGTGCGAAACGGAAATCCAAAATGCTTCGACGGTCTGGCCGGAAAGCGTGCGGCCGCTCTGGTCGGTGATGGTGACTGACACCATGACCGGGACGCGATGTCCGGAGGCTGCAAAAAATTCGTCATTGTATTGGCTGATGGCAAAGAGCGCGGCCTTGGCGTTCAGCGTGTCGAAGATCGTTTCGAGCAGCAGAAGATCCGCGCCGCCTTCGACGAGGCCGCGCGCCTGTTCGTAATACACTTCGCGCAATTTGTCGAAGGTGACTCCGCGCGAGGCGGGGCTGTTCACATCCTGCGACATGGACGCGGTGCGGTTGGTCGGCCCCATCGATCCCGCGACGAGCCGGTATTGGCCGGGATGCGCGGCCTCGTATTCATCGGCCACCGCACGCGCGATTTCCGCGCCCGCGACGTTGAGTCGGTGGACCTGGCTTTCGAGGCCGTAATCGAGCGCGGAAATTCCGTTCGAGTTGAACGTGTTGGTCTTGATGATGTCCGCGCCCGCTTCGAGATAAGCGCGTTGAACGGCCTGGACGATACCCGGCTGCGTGACGTTCAGCACGTCGAAGTTTCCGCGCAGGTCGCGCGGGTGCTTCAGAAATTGCGAACCACGAAACGCCGCTTCGTCCAGCTGCTGCGCCTGGATCATCGTGCCCATCGCGCCGTCCAAAATGACGATCCTCTCCTTCAGGAGATTCTTCAGCGCGGCGATGCGTGTTTCTCGTCGATCCAACGTACGTCTCCCATGTGCAAGTTGGCCTTGGAATTAGGCCGTCCATGCGAATGCGGGCCACACCCTTCGCAAGAGCGCTACAAAGGACTCCCTTGTAGTTTACCGGAGAGAGCTTCATGGCCATCTCACATTCTCACCTCCCGACCTCAACTCAGCAAACCGCAGCCTTTCCATTGACCTCCAGCAAAGGGGAAGAGTAAACTTCAAATATGAAAACGAGGGCCTCACTTATAACTGGCGCGATTGCCTTGGCGATCTGCCTGGTGTGTCCTCTCGTCGAGATGTTCGATCAATGGGATCACACTCTCCAAACTGGAAATGATACCGAATATTTGCTTGTCCTCCTGGCCTTATGCGTGGGAGCCGTATTTGTGTTGGGGCAATTCATCCTTGCGCTCGATCCCGGCTTCTCAAGATCAAGTGTCAGTTTCGCGCTTCAATCCGCTTTGAGTTCATCGCCTTTTTTGAATCGTCCCGCAGCGTTGGCGCTTTCTTCAGCAAGTCCCCCGCTTAGCCTGCGTATCTAGAGCTGCGCCCAAAATTCTGTCGCAAAGAACTTCTTCGGTCAGGCCGTCGGCTATTCGGCGGCGAGCGGCATATCCACGGCAGACCGTCAGTTTCAGTGTCCATTTCTATAGAGCTAAGGACAGGAACATGGAATTCGCAATCGATGCACCGGAGTCGAACGACGATATCGCGGTCCGATGCCGAGGTGTGACCAAGGAATACGGAGCGGGCGATGCAAGCGTTATGGCGCTCCGCGGAATTGACCTGGACGTGCGTCGCGGCGAGCTTCTCATGGTGGTTGGCCCCTCCGGATGCGGAAAGACCACCCTCATCTCGGTCATCGCGGGAATTCTGGACCAGGATTCCGGCCAATGCGAGGTGCTTGGCCGCGATTTGAAGCTGATGGGTCAGAATGAGCGCGCACGCTTTCGCGGCCTGTCGATCGGGTATGTGTTTCAGCTCTTCAACTTACTGCCTGCGTTAAACGCGGTCGAGAACGTTTCAGTTCCGCTGCTGATTAACGGCATGGCTCGCAAGAACGCGGAAGCCCGCGCGCAAGAGGTGCTCGAAACAGTGAGTCTCGGCTCGCGCCTGGACGCGCTTCCGGGGAAGCTCAGCGGCGGCCAACAGCAGCGCGTGGCGATCGCGCGCGCGCTCGTGCACGAACCGAAGCTGATCGTTTGCGACGAGCCGACCAGCAACCTCGATCACGTGACCGGCCGGAGCATGATGGAGCTTCTGCGCGACGTTGCCAGGAGCCCCGACAGGGCCCTCATCGTGGTTACTCACGATCCGCGCATCTTCGAATTTGCCGACCGCATCGCCCGCATGGATGACGGAAAGATCATCGAGGTCCTCGATGGCAATCATAAGGAGCTTCTAAAATGATTCGCAGATACGTTCTTCCTCTGCTGGCGGTCATCGGAGTGGGTATCGCGATCGCGATGGTCATTCTGGACAACCGGGCGGCGCCAGTTGCCCAGCCGGCCGTGCAATCAGCCAGCGCGCCGTTCGCTTCTTACGTCTTCGGTTCAGGCATCGTCGAAGCCAGCACGGAAAACATTGCGATCGGCACGCCTGTCTCCGGCATAGTGACCGCCATCTATGTGAAGTGGGGGGACCGAGTAAAGAGCGGAAACCCTTTATTCAAGGTCGACAGCCGCGATCTGGAAGCCCAACTTCTTCCGGCGAACGCAAAAGTCAAGGAAGTGGAAGCCCAGATATTGCCGGCGGCCGCCAAAGTCAACGAGGCCGAGGCAACCTTGGCAAAAGCAGAGAATCGGCTGAAGGTGGGAGAGGGCTTGGAACCGGGAGTTTCCATTAGTGTCGAGGAAATGGCCAACAGGCGGCTCGATGTTGGGATGAATAAGGCGATTCTGGCCTCGGCCGAAGCGCAGGTCGAGCAAACCAAGGCCCAGATTGCATCGGCCAAAGCACAAGTCGAGCAGATTGTGCGCGAGATCGGACTACGCACCATTCGCGCCCCCATTTCCGGGCGTATCCTCCAAATGAAAACGCGCCTGGGCGAGTACGCCCAGAGTGGAGTCCTTAGCACGCCATTGATGCTGCTTGGGGATGACACGCGATTGCACGTGCGCGTGGACATTGATGAGAACGATGCCTGGAGATTCCAGTCCTGTGCATCGGCAGTGGCCTCGGTGCGCGGTAACCCAGAGATAAAGACGCCACTGCAGTACGTGCGCACCGATCCCGATGTAATCCCCAAAGTGACGCTTACCGGCGATACCACACAACGCACGGACACCAGGGTCCTACAGGTGGTTTATAGCTTCGACCCCGCCTCGCTGCCTCTCTATGTTGGTCAGCTGATGGACGTGTTCATCGAAGCGGCTCCGATTGGCGCAACGGCCTCCGGTCCACCACATCGTGCCGGCCCCTGCGGTGATCTCGCAAACGGCAATCGCCAAGCCCAGCCCGTCGACAGGAGGAAACCCTAAAATGCTCCGAGTCGCCATGAAGATGCTTCTGGGAGACCGCGCGAAGTACGTGGGATTGCTCTTCGGCATCGCCTTCACTTCTTTCCTGGTCACGTTCGCCGGATCATACTTCTGCGGTTTTATGACGCGTGGATTTGCTCTGATTGCCGAGAATCCTGGCGCGGACGTGTGGGTCATGGACCCGGCGGTGGAGTCCACCGAGCAAACCACGAACATACCTGATTCGGCATTGCCCCGCGTCCGTAGTGTTGACGGCGTATTGT
Source organism: Terriglobia bacterium (assembly GCA_041498955.1). Classification (GTDB taxonomy): domain Bacteria; phylum Acidobacteriota; class Terriglobia; order Acidiferrales; family UBA7541; genus Palsa-360. The sequence goes on along the minus strand of JBGQJJ010000041.1, from coordinate 2,098 downwards.
CCGCCGTGCCGCTGGCCCTGGCTACGGCGGACGCGCGCTTTCCAAATGGGCGATTTCAATCGTTTCAACTCATCGGCGTGGACGACGCCACGCTCTTTGGGCTTCCCCCGCTGCAAGATGGCGTTTCACCTACGGTGCTGCGCACCCCCGATGCGGTGGTAGTCGATCCAGGTGGCACCGAGGGCAAGCTTCAAACGCCAGCTTTGGCGGCAGATCAATGGCCTCATGGCCAGCCGCATCTTGACGTATCAACGAACGAGCGAGCGCCGACAGCCTTCTATCGGTTAATTCCTGATTCCTTCAAGCCGCATCTCGGCGTACCAACGCGCGAGCTAGCGGCGGAGGACCAATTGCTGTTGAACGATCATCGCGTGGTGGTTAGGGCTCGCTCGAAAGCTCTGCCGCGGTATCCCCCGCGGCCCCTAATGTACACAACTCTTTCCAACGCTTCGCGCATGCTGCCGCCGGAAAGGCACTTTCTGACATTTGTGCTGGCGAAGGCTGCTCCAGGCGTATCGCCGCGTGAATTGGCCGCACGCATCCACGTCCTGACGGGCTTGAAAGCGCGGTCTTCGGATGACTTCGAATCCGATACGGTCAATTGGTACCTGATCAACTCCGAAGATGTTGGTGACATGGCCTCGATGATTTCCGTAGCCATGTTGGTGGGATTCGGCGTCACCGGAGTCATGCTGTACATGTTCACAACAGACAGCCTGAAGCAATATGCGGTGCTCAAGGCTATGGGCGCGAGTTCGCGACTGCTGCTGGCCATGATCTTTGTGCAGTCTGGTCTGTGCGCGCTTCTCGGCACGGGTCTTGGGCTCGGGTTATGCGCCATCGTTGGCCAGATCGCCATCGTGGAGTTCGACTATCCGTTCCGCATGATGTGGTTCACGCCAGTCCTGGGAGGCTTGACGGTCATGCTGGTGAGCGTCGTGGCGGCGATGATCAGCGCCCGCCCGGTTTTGAAGCTTGAGCCCGGGATCGTATTCGCGGGGCGTTAGATTGATCGTGAGGATAGCCGATTTTGTCAGGACCTGAATCATTGGCTTGCTTCCGGGAGAGATGCTCGATGGCTGGAATACGAATGCGGATCGTTCCCCTATTTGGAGTTTTCTTGTTAGCCGGGTGTGCTATGCAGCGATATCAGCCATCTCCTATCGTTGCCAGTGCAACCGCTTCGCAATTTGAATCGCGGAGTCTTGCGGATGACGGGCTGCGATCGTTTGAGGAAAAGAATCTGCCTCAGCCGGTGGCCTCCTGGCCGCCCAAGACTTGGGATTTGCAAACTCTGTCGCTTGTCGCTTTGTATTTCAATCCCACACTCGACTTGGCTCGTGCTCGTCTTGCCCGGGCCGACGCCGCCATGGTGACGGCTGGGGCCCGGCCTAATCCGACCCTGGGCATCTCCCCCGGCATCCCGAGTCCCTACTTGTTAACAATGGATTTTGCCTTCCCGATCGAGACTGCGGGCAAGAGAGGATATCGCGTCCAAAGCGCTCGCAATCTGGATCAGGCTGCTCACTTTGATCTTGCCGATTCCGCGTGGACCATCCTGAGCGGAGTTCGTCTCGCGCTGTTGAACTACCTTCTCGCGTCTCGAAGTTTGGAACTGTTTCGCTCTGAAGAACAGGTCCGCGCAGACCAAGTCCATATCTTGGAGCAAGAATTTGCTGCCGGGGAGATCCCAAGATTCGATGTAGGTGTGGCGCGGATCGAGCTTTCAAAAATAGAAGTGGCTATCCGGGCGGCTGAAGGTCAAGTTGCCGAAGCCAAGGCAGCATTGGCAGCCGCGCTTGGGATTCCAGTGGCAGGCCTTCAGAATGCGCAGTTCGTTTGGCCGGACCTGGAAATGCCGCCAAGCCCAGAATCCCTTTTTCCAGCGGAGATCCAACGCGACGCAGTCCTAAATCGCATGGATGTTCGACGTTCGCTCGCGCAATACGCGGCCGCCGAATCCGACTTGCAACTAGAGATCGCTAAGCAATATCCCGACATCAACATCGGACCGGGTTACACCTATGAAGAAAGAAATAGTTTCTTTACTGTCGGCTTGTCGTCCGCCATTCCTCTCTTCAATCGAAACCAGGGACCT